>NZ_JBXARG010000008.1:0-188993 GCF_058808015.1 Undibacterium sp. GW821-FHT11H02
TGCTTTCCTTTAGCGATAGCCTAGCCCTGTGCCCGTTTTTCCGCATTCGCACTCCCAATTTAAATGTTAACAGGCCCCAGCGCGCACTTTGTGTTTTTCCCTATTTTGCAAAGCGTTTACAACCATCAGTCTCAAATTGGAGCGCGACTGCTAATTCGGAAGGCGAATACTTAGTCAGTAACATAGGTTTTTGCGAATGATAGCTTCCATGCTTGGCTTTTTCGGTGAAACAGATTTCCAGATCTTCAATACCATCGTGATTCAAATCACCACGACCTAAGAGCTGCAAGTGATAAACAAAGTCTTCATTTTCCAAGACCAAGGTTTTGGCATTAAGCATCTTAGCTTTCAACTCAAAACTCTTTAATGTACGGTGTACGCTATCGCGCTTTGGCCCGAACGAAGATCGGATCGTCGCCAGGTCAAACTCCGCAACGACTTGCTCCAGCACGGCAGTCGGTGAAAAATGAGTAGTGATAGGCTTTTGTGCCATCGCTGTAATACTTCCGCAGGCAAGGCAAGCGACTGCAATTCTTTTTAGGTACTTCATTAATATTTTTCTCCACATTCAAACTGAACAAACGGATTAACTGAATCTCGGTCATAAAACAAAAAAACCGCATTACAACAAATGAATACCGAAGCGACGGAGGAAATAGGCGAACACCAGCACACAAAGCAGGGTGAGCGCGCAAGCAAGTAACAAGCTGATCCAAAATCCCAGATGCGGCAGGAGATAAGGGAACACCAAAAACATCGGTAAAGTTGGGATCACATACCAAAACGTGTACCAGGCGTGATTCGCAATTTTATCGTTCGATTGGTTCTCCAAATAGAGCCAAATCATGCTTAACACAGTGACCAAAGGCAATGCTGCAATCAAGCCACCCAGCTTGTCACTTCGTTTCGCCATTTCAGAAATCAAGACAACAAGGGCAGCCGTCAATAGATATTTAGTAGCGATCCAAAGCATTACAAACCTTTGAGTAATACATAATCACGCTCGACCTTGCCACCGAAGTGATAGTCCATCCATCCGACATGGGAAAAACCTACTTTTTGATAGAAGGCGAGTGCCCGTGCATTGTGTTCCCACATGCCTAACCAGAGGTGGCTGGCGGCGAACTCTCGTGCGGCTTGTTCGGCGGCTTGCATCAGGATTTGTGCCACGCCTTTGCCATGCCAATCTTTTCTGACATAGTAACGAAATAGGGCAACCGCATTGGGTACCTGCACTTCTGCTGAATCCGGCAATGGACGTTTCACCACTTGTGCAAAAGCGATTAATTCCTGTTGTTGCCAGATCAGAATAACGGTGTAGTTGGGATTACTAATTTCATCCGCTTGTAGCGCAGTGCTGAAATTTTTTTCACAGTGCAGGCGCACGTCTTCAGGATCATTCAAGTCACTGTAAGTATCGATAAAAGTCTGGCGTGCTAACTGTGCCAATGCGGGCGCATCGCCGACTTGTGCGCGACGCACGGTGAGGGATTCGGTCAAAGCAGAATCGTTCATAGGGAAGCAAAAAATAAACTGAAGGCGTAATCTTACTTGATTTCCTAATCCTTTCTGGAACAATCCAAGTTGGGATCGAGTGGCCCAAAAATTTTATAGGTACCAGCAAAACCACCCACCTGAACTATGTAAATTTGTTTGCCATCTGCACTCACATATAAAGAGTGTCGATAGCCATCTCGTATTGCGCCCATATCGCCCAAAACATAGAGCCGGCCGGGCGCTTCCAATTTGGGAATCGGGTCAGCAAGAGGCAGGTCACGCGTCAGGCCAATCGGACTAATGCAAGGCTTAAATTTTTCTACTAAAGGGTGCTTATCAATCGCCTGAGGAACTAGCGTTGTTTGTGCAATGGCGGTCATAGCAAGTGGTCCCAATGTACTCAGTACTAGAATTTTTGCGCTACTCATGATGGTTTTATACATTTCGTTTTCCAAGTTGAAGCAAATTACTCAAACCCAGTGCCGATGCAACTTTAGGTAAAACACACAAACGACTTTAACCGCTTTTGGCATCTACACAAGCCAAGCAATTATTGCATGAAAGTGATGCTGAATACGAAAGGGATGGTCATGAATTTGCCGCGCATGACATTTGTCATCCCAAAGTCATGTCAAATTGCTCTAACAAAATCCTGATCGCCGGTACACACTAGCGTCATCAACTACTCATAGAGGGAGAACACGATGAAGCTGCACCACCATTTCAATCATTTTGCCCAGGCAAAAGCGATCAAGCTAGCCAGTCGCATCGGCTACACCACACTTGCCTGCCTATTTAGCCTGCAAGTCGATGCCGCCACGCTAATCAAGAACGTGCGGGTTTTTGACGGTGAAAAAATGCTGAGTCCACGTCAGGTTTTAATTGATCATGGCAAAATTCTCGACGCGAACTTTAAAGGCAAGATCACAGCCTCTATGCAAATCGTTGATGGCAGTGGACGCAGTCTGTTACCTGGCTTGATCGATGCGCATGTTCATGCATTTCAAGATCAGGATCTGCCTTTGCTGTATGGCGTAACAACCCAAATCGATATGTTCACTGCGGTATCCGTCATGCAGGATATGAATCAACGCAGGGCACAAGGCAGGAACACCCAAGCACCTGACCTGATTGCAGCCGGTATGCTAGCCACCGCGCCCAAAGGACATGGCACGGAATATGGCATGGAAGTCGATACATTAACCAAGCCAGAGCAAGCGCAGGCATGGGTGGATAAGCGCATCGCCGAAGGTTCCTACTTTATTAAAATCGTGATGGAAAACGGTGGCATAGGCTACAAATTCAATAGCCTGGATATAGCCACCGTGCAGGCCCTGATCAAAGCCAGCCACGCACGCAAAAAACTAGCGGTGGTACACATCAGCACCTACGAAGATGCCAAAGCGGCACTGGCAGCCGGTGCCGATGGTTTGGTGCATTTATTCAACGGCAAAACCATCAGTGCGACACAAATTGATGAATTGATACGCCTCGCCAAAACCAGCAAAGCATTTGTGATCCCAACTTTCAGCGTATTGGAAAGTATGGCGGGTTTAAAATCGGAAGATGTCTTGGCAGATCAGGGGATGACTAGTCTGCTCAGTAAAACTCAGACTATTCCCCTGAATGCGCCTTATGGCAAGCAAGTACAAAGCGACTTATTACTGGCACCACGTCAGCTGACGGCGGCCATGGCTAAGGCCAAAATTCCGGTCTTGGCTGGCACCGATGCCGGCAATAGCGGAACCCAGTACGGTATCAGTATGCATCATGAATTGGCATCGCTGGTAGCGGCAGGCTTGAGCCCTAATGCCGCCTTACAAGCAGCCACCTCATCACCCGCCAAAGCTTTTCGACTGAATGATCGAGGCAGCATACGTCAAGGCTACAAAGCGGATCTTTTATTGGTCGAAGGTGATCCTAGCATCGACATCACGGCCACTCGCCGCATCGTCGAAATTTGGAAAGATGGTGAAATCGTCTCACCATTGCGTACCCAAAAAGCACAACAAGTCGCACAGGAAAAATTGCAAAAAAAGTCCAGCACAGAATTGCCGGCCGATGGTCGCATCAGTCTGTTTAGCAAGACCAAGCTGGCGGGTCCTTTTGGTTATGGCTGGGTTCCATCAAATGATGCCCCTATGGGCGGCAAATCCCAAGTTGAACTTTCGGTCGCAGAGCCTGAGGCCAATGGTCAAAATCCCTTAATCATCAAATCGTCCATCCGTGCTGGCTTTGCCTTCCCTTGGGCAGGCGTGGTATTTTTTCCGGCCGATAAACCCATGCAAGCGGCTGATTTGAGTGCCGCTAACACCTTGAAGTTTAAAGTCAAAGGCGATGGTCAGACCTACAACGTGGGCTTCACTATGCAAGGCAGTTTTATTCCCATGAACTTGCGCTTCACTGCTGGCACAGAGTGGCAAGAAATCAGCCTGCCATTCAGTCAGTTCAAGGGATTAGATGCGAGCATGGTAACAATGCTGAGTTTTAATGCGGGGCCGGCGGCGGGCGATTATCAATTCCAAATTATGGATGTGCGTTTGGTCAAAGAATAAATCGAGCGGTGCAGGCAAGAAAACGGCCTTCTTTACCACAAGTAAGGCCATAAATTCGCCAGTGCCTCCTTTATACTCTCAGTCTATCAAGGGAAATTTGCACGATTTTGTACTATCCTGCGCCGCTTGCAAGGCACCACATTATTTAGTCGGGAACGCATTCATGTCATCCACCACTGCATTACACAAAATCTGGAGCGCACCTTGGATTCCGGCGCGCTATGGTAAAGCGCCCTATTTCTGGCTTTTGTCTTTTGTTATCTTCGGTTGGAAATACATTTATGTGCCACCCACAGCGCGCGAATTGTGGCTGATTGTTGCCAGTATGCTGGTGTTTTTGCCGATCTACATTTACAGCTTTTGGGTACACGATTGGCGCGCTACCGTCTGTATTGCTTTGGTTTGTTGTATGGGCATCGCCTGGGCCAATCACAATTATGGCGGCTCTAGTTTTGTGATTTTTGCGGCAACCATGTGTTCGCGTTTTCATGACAAACGCCGTGCTTATTTTGCACTCGCGACGGTTTTGTTTTCGGTGGCGCTGGCGAGTTTTATCTGGCAATTGCAAAGCTTTTTCTGGATTCCAGCATTAGTGTTTAGTGTGCCCAGCGCAGTCGGTGCCATCATCGGTGAACGCTTAAATCGCGCGAATGAAAAACTCTTTAGAAAGCAGGAAGAAATCGAACATCTGGCCGCGCTCGCCGAACGTGAACGGATAGCGCGCGACCTGCATGATCTCCTAGGTCACACGCTATCGGTGATTACCTTGAAAGCCGAATTGGCGCGCAAGCTATTTGACCGTGACAAAGAAGCCTGTCAGCAAGAAATCGCCGACATAGAACAAACCGCTCGACAAGCCCTAAGTGAGGTTCGCTCTGCGGTCTTAGGCTATCGAGATACGGGACTACAACATGAATTGCGCGGCGCAAAAAACACCTTAGATTCGGCACAGGTCGAGTTCGTCAGTGACATCGAGACCGATGCCCTACCGCCGGCAGTCGAGAACATCATCGCACTGGCTTTGCGTGAAGCCATCACGAATATTATCCGCCACTCACAAGCGAGTCGCTGCAAGCTGTCACTGCAAACCCGCGACCAGCAATTGTATTTTCATATATCGGATAATGGTTTTGAAAACGTGCAAGAAAAACCCGCGCTGCAAAAAGGTAATGGATTAACCGGCATGCAAGAACGTGTATCGGCCTTAGGTGGACAAATGCAAGTCAGTTGTCAACAAGGGGTCAGCATCGATATCGTCTTGCCTCTACATTCAACCTAAAAGCCTCAGTTGACCGCTTAATTTCGCCTTGGATGCCGCATGAATATTAGCTTTCATCATGTTTTTTCTGTTCACTATTTTGGTGCGAGCGCTACGAATTCGATTGCCCATTTTGCCGCGCTTCTGGACTTCGTTGTTCCTCCTATCAACTTGGAGCTTGCGTCGTCGTCACGTCTCGCCAGAAACGCGAAAAAACGCACACTCGAACCCGTTCAACTAAGGTTTCTAGATTCAATTCAATAATGACGAGTAAATTCTATGATTAAAATCATTCTCGCGGAAGACCAATCTCTAGTGTCAGGCGCCCTGGCCGCCTTACTAAAACTGGAAGGCGATATCGAGGTGCTGGGACTTCCAAAAAACGGCAAGGAAGCCCTGGAATTATGTCTAAGCTTGCACCCGGATGTGTTGGTGACAGACATAGAAATGCCCATCATGACGGGGCTGGAACTGGCCGCCGAAATCGCAAATCAAAAATTACCCTGCAAAGTCATCGTACTCACCACCTTTGCCCGCTCCGGTTACTTGCGGCGCGCCATGGCAAGCGGCGTACGTGGCTATATGTTAAAAGATGCCCCCGCCGAAGATTTGGCAAAAGCAATCCGCACTGTGCATAGTGGTGGACGTGCGATTGCAGCGGAATTGGCCTTAGAGGGTTGGAGCGGTCAGCAAGACCCGCTCAGCGAACGTGAACGACAGGTGTTACGTCTGGCAGGCACGGGCTCTAGCAGCACTGAGATCGCCAAAATGATGCATTTATCCGAAGGTACAGTACGTAACTATTTGTCAGAAGCAATCAGCAAACTCAATGCTAAAAATCGCGTTGAAGCATTTCGAATGGCACGGGATGAGGGTTGGTTGTAGATAGATTCGTATCCAATAAAAAAGCGGCGCAATTTTTACATTGCGCCGCTTTGTTTATTCAATTCAAAAATTAAATTTTTTCGAATTTGATCTCGGTATTACTTATTTTTTACTAGCTTCTTGAGCGGCAATCGCTTTGCCTACATGAGAGTGCTTGCGGCTATACAAGAAGTAGATTACCAGACCCACGCTACCCCAGATTGGCAATACCAATTGCGCCACGGTTGGCAAACTGAAGAACAGGAACAAACAACCACCAGCCGCTAAAGGTGCTACCAGCCATACTACTGGTGTCTTAAATGGGCGGGTACGGTTAGGGTCAGTTTTGCGCAAGACCAGAACAGCGATCGCCACCATGAAGAATGCAAACAAGGTACCTGAATTAGAGATATCCGCCAACTGTCCGACCGGGAAGAACGCTGCTGCAATCGCAACAAAAATACCAGTAACAATCGTCATCAACCAAGGTGTTTTCCATTTTGGATGGATGTCAGCCAATTTTTCAGGCAAGAGACCATCACGTGCCATCACGAAGAAAATACGTGTTTGACCAAAGATCATCATCAAAATAACGCTAGGTAAAGCGATACTTGCTGCGAGACCGACTAATTTTGATACTTGATCGTAGTGTAATTTGCTCAATACTTCCGCTAAGGCTTCGTGTGAACAAACGATAGGAGAACTACCAGCTGCTGCCAGCTCTTTACAACGTGTCACAAATTCCGCGGAATCTGGTGACAATACGGCACCAGTAATTGAAGTGATTGGTTGTGCACCAACAGAACCAACTACGCCAGCGGCAACCAACATGTAGAACACCGTACAAATACCTAATGAACCGATCAGACCGATAGGAACGTTACGTTGTGGATTTTTGGTTTCTTCAGCAGCCGTAGATACCGCATCAAAACCAACATAGGCGAAGAAGATAGAAGCAGCAGCACCAACCACACCTACGCCACTACCTTGACTACCAATCCAGCCGTTCGGCAACATCGGTGTAAAGTTATCGCCACTGATCATCGGCAAAGTAATCACGATGAAAGCAGACAATGCCGTGACTTTTACTGCGACTAATATAGAGTTAACTTTCGCGCTTTCGCTGGTACCCTTGACTAACAACAAGGTAATAACCAAAGCAACGATGATCGCCGGTACATTCACAATACCATGGCTGAAATCTACCGTTGGGATAAAGCCTGACATGGACCAGGCAGGACCATGTGCGAGAACTTCGGGAAGCACAAAGCCGGTGGCTTTTTGAATCAGACCCATCACATAACCTGACCAGCCTACGCAGACTGCGGCGGCGGCGACGGCATATTCGAGTACTAGGGCCCAGCCCACGGTCCATGCCATGAGTTCACCCATGACCGCATAAGTATAGGTGTAAGCCGAACCAGAAACTGGTGCCATTGCAACCAGTTCAGAATAACAAAGTGCAGCAACCGCGCAAACAAAACCCGCGATAATGAAAGAGTACATCATGCCAGGGCCGGCTTTTTGTGCGGCAGCGGCGGTCAGAACGAAAATACCGGTACCAATGATGGCACCAATACCAAGCATAGTAAGTTGAAATGCGCCTAAGGTGCGATGCAGAGATTTTTTTTCTGCCGTCGCCAAAATAGCGTCTAGTGATTTAACGCGCCAATTAATCATATTTCCACCTCGTTGATAGACTTAAGGCTAATCATAAGTAATTTAATACTTCCTTTTTTTTGGACTTTGACAGCCATATTTCCCACCGAAGTCAAACTTGGACCCGGTAAATCCACACGTTCAAAAGACATAATATTTCCTTAAGGCAAATACAATAATTGAGTTTCTTATTCCTAATCTTGCTAAATGAAAAGCGTTCGAAAAGGATCTGTTTTTGTAAACCTGCGTAACATAGCCATTTATGGCTAAACAGTAAAGAGAAAAAACGCGAAAACTCGCCCAATGCGCACGTTTTGGACAAAATTTCTGCACTGCATAGCAACAATCCAACAACTTGTGGTAGCACTCTTTCTCCCAGTCAACTGCATGACTATTGCGCAAAAGGAAGACACTCGAAGCTTGGATAGCGCCGGCATTCGATTATTCCATTCCCGATTAGTTCCCATTGAATTTTGAGCATCTCTTTTGGAGCGAGCAATTTGAGGTTTCAGCAGGCTAGTTCGCGTTGGCATAAAGTGCCATAGAGAAGCCAAATCCTCGCGCTGGTCAGACCGCGCTTTTTTAGTCGGAAAAAATTGGTGTATATTTTGCTGTTATCAAGTCTGCCGCTGGTGCTAAAGAGCATTAAGTACCGTCAAGCAATTCCACATCGACTCTTTGTAATCCATTATGAAAAACAAAACACCGCACTTTACCAGCAAAATTTTGAGCTATTGTGCAGCCGGCGTCATGTGCGCCAGCTTTTCGACTGGTGTGTTAGCACAAACCAAAGTCACTGGACAAACGCCAGCAACCGTCAAAACAACAGTCAAACCAACTACGGCAAGCAAAGTCAAAGGGCTGCTATATGAAATTCGTTTAAATGATCAAGACAAGACGAACCAAGAAACGAAGCCAACGATCGCTTACCTGTTTGGCTCAATTCATATCGCAAAAAAGAATTTCTACCCTATGTCGGCACCGGTGCGAAAAGCCTATGCGCAAAGTGACACCGTGGTCGTGGCCGCCGATAGCAGTGGTGACAATGCGGCACAGGCCATTGTCAGCAAACTCAGCTATACGGCGCCAGACAAACTAGAAAATCATGTGAGTCAGGCGGTCTGGGGTACATTGAAAGCGATGGCAGGCAAATCTATCGATCAGTTTCAATCCTATGCACCGGCAATGGTGGCAATGGGTTTGACGATAGAGGTCAGCATGCAATTAGGTTTTGACCCGGCTCAAGGGATAGACCTGCATTTTATTAATGCAGCAAAAAAAGACCAGAAGAACTTAATAGAATTGGACGGATTGGCGTTTCAGGCTGATGTTCTGGGTAGCTTAAATGACGATGAGGGTAATGCCATGCTCGCCAGTACCCTAGATTCCTTCCGAAAAGGTGAAGTCAAAAGTCAATTCCAAAAAATGAGTCAGGCCTGGCTGAAAGCCGATAGCGATGGCCTTGAAAAGATTTTTTTGGAAGCGGGAAATAAAGACGAGGGCTCGCGGAAAATCATGCACATGTTGATGGACGATAGGAACGAAGCGATGGCGAACAAAATTCGTGACATGATGCAGCAAGGAAAAAAAGCCTTCATCGTTCTGAGTGCTGGTCACCTGGCCGGCGAGCGCAGTATCATTGCGCAATTGAAACAACAAGGCTTGCAAGTTAGGCAAATACGATAATCCATGAACACAACTGAAGCACCAGACCATCAACCCGACCATCCATGGATAGTATTAGAAACACCAGCCGAAATTGAAGGCTGGATGGAATTAAACAATCAGGAATTGCAAAAATTAATAGGTAATAAGCCGACAAGTGGCCAGGGCATCTGCCTCACATTGTTGCATGGCGGTGAAATTTACTTTCATACCAATTCAGATGGGGATATCCTGTTAGATGTCACCAACGACGCCGCCTGGGTCGCACCTGTGATTACGGCTTGTACGCAAGTTGCCGCGCCAAGAGGGCAGATATGGTTGTTACCACAGCATGATTTGACAGGCCTGCTTATGGGGCTAAATCCGCTGATTGCCAGCACTCGTTTGGTTGTAAAGCATGCGTATCGAATACAGAAATTCTGATTAACCAGATCGACGACCGGGGGTGCATCATGCGATTACTTTCTTCACCACAGTTTTCCGCTTTGCTCTTATGCGTATTCTGCGCGGCACTCAGCGCTTGTGGAGGTAACGCTGACTTAGTCGCAGATAAACCCATGCCACCACCGCCGCCAACACTGGCGGCGGCACCGGCTAATATCACTACTTTCGATGCCGCTCGTAATAACTATAAGATCACTCGTACCGCGACTGGATTTAGCGTCAAAGATAATGTAGGCAGTGGCGGCACTCTCAATTTAGGCGCTACCGGCAGCGCTAAATTTGCTGACGTCACCGTCAATTTTGTCGTTGGCGACAAATCGAAAACCATACCCGCCGCCAGTCTCAAGACCCTAATCGAGCTGTATGTCGCTTTTTTCAATCGGGTACCTGACGCCGATGGCATGAGCTACTGGATAGATCAAATCAAGAACGGCATGACGGTTGATCAATTGGCTGTCAGTTTCTATGACGCCGCCATATTCTATACTGACCTGACTGGCTATTCGGCCAGCATGAGCAATGACGAATTTGTCCGGATTATTTATAAAAACGTACTTGGCCGCAGTGGTGCCACGGCACCGCCCGATATCGATGTTGCGTATTGGAGTGGCGAACTGAGCAGTGGTCGCTCAAGCAAAGGCGTGTTAGTTTCCACCATGCTCAATTCGGCACATACCTTTGTTGGCGATGCTGAATGGGGCTGGGTGCCGCAACTACTGGACAATAAGGTCGCAGTCGGACATTTTTTTTCGATTCAACAAGGGCTCAACTACAACACGCCTCAGATGTCGATTACCAAAGGCATGGAGATCGCAAAAGCCGTGACACCAAGCGACATCCTTGAGGCCAAAGCCAAGATAGGTATCACCGATGTTTTATTCGACTTAACCGCCGGAATTAGTAATCCTGAGTTTGAAAAAGTACAGACTATCGTGAATGCGCGTTGTCTGGCCTGCCATTCTACGCAAAGAACTGAGGGCGGCATTGCCTTACATACCGCCGATCTGATCAGGCGCAATGCACTCCCTTTGTACATTGCCACGGTTGTCACCCGTGCGATGCCACAAGATGCCGTATTAACTGGCGACGAGATTTCTGCTATTAGCACTTGGTATTTGAATGGCGCCAAATAATGCATGTGCGATCTAAGCCAGTTTTTAATTTGCTTTTCCGTCTGTTATTGACTTTGCCTATGATCGCTCTTGCTCAAGAGCCAGCTTCACTGGCTTTTGAATTGAACACAGGCAATGGCAATAAAGAAAGTCTGAAGCAACACCTTGGAAAATTGGTTTATGTCGATTTTTGGGCATCTTGGTGCGCGCCATGCTTACAGTCTTTTCCGTTTATGAATAGTCTGCAGCAAAAATATCAGACGGCTGGCTTACAAATTATCGCGATCAATCTCGACAAACAAATGGACGATGCGCAGATTTTTCTCAACAAAAATCCAGCGCAGTTTTTGATCTTGTTTGATCCCGCCGGACAAACACCGCGACAATATGGCGTCAAAGGCATGCCTAGCAGCTACTTAATTGATCGCAAAGGCAAACTGATTTTTACCCATAGAGGGTTTAAAGTCGCTGACCAGGAAATATTGGAAGCAAAAATTAAAACCGCGCTGACCAGTAAGGAATAAACATGATGATTAAAAAATGGCCACGTATCATTTATGCATGCAGCCTCATATTGCTAGCGATCAGCAATACCGCTTGCAGCAGTTTTGGTCCAGTCGCTGCTTGGGAGAAAGGCTATCTGGCAAAAGCTGAAATGCGCTTTGATCACGACAAACTCAGTGCCAAGAACGCCGATCATATTTACACCAGCAAAGAAGCGGCATCAGGCAGCGGTAGTGTGGGCGGTAGTGGCTGCGGCTGTAATTAAATTATTTATGTTGAAGTATTACTGTCGAAGTATTTTTGTCGAAGTATCGCTCGTCGAATTTCCAAGCCTCAGGCTTTCACCTCCACTGACCACATAAAACCATGACCGGACTCAGCAATTCGAATGACGCTACACAGCATGAAGCAGTTGTGCCATCGAAGGAGGCGAGGCTCAGTCATTCCATCTTGTTGGCGGCGCTCAGTTTAACTGGTGTATTGCCGCTGGTCTCGACTCAGGCACAGGCAGAAGATGCGCCAGACAAAGCCGAGTTTAGTAGTAAATATTTGCGCTATCGTGATAGTCAACCGGGTCTCAATCGTTTAACGGTCAATTCGCCCTCGATGGCGCTTAGTGTCCCCATCGCTGGCGTGTGGAGTATAGATGCCGGCTTAGTCGCGGATCAGGTATCGGGTGCATCGCCGCGTTACCACACGGTGATCTCAAGTGCGTCGAAAATGAGCGACTCCCGCCGCGCTGCAGATTTCAAATTGCACCGCTATTTTGAACGCATCAAACTCTCGGCTGGCGTGTCGTATTCAACGGAACATGATTATGATTCAACGGCAATTTCACTCAATGCCAGCATTGCGACCGAAGACAATAACACGACCTGGAATTTTGGCTTAGGCTCAGCCAAAGATAAAATCAGCGCGACCGGACGGCAACTCAAGGAGGAGAAACAAGGCAGTGATTTTTTGATCGGGGTCAGTCAAGTTTTATCACCACAAGATATCGCGCAAATCACCTTGACCCATACCAATGCGCACGGTTATTTTTCTGATGCGTACAAATCGCTCGATATTCGTCCGCGCGAACGTCAACAAAGCGCATTGAACCTAAAATATCATCATTACTTTCCCGAAGCAGATGCTAGCTTGCGCCTGAATTACCGCCACTATCAGGACAGTTTTGGCATACGCTCACATACGATCAATATAGACTATGCGCAAACCCTGAGCGAAGGCTGGACGGTCACGCCGACTGTGCGTTTGTATTCACAAAGTGCCGCTGATTTTTACTTCGATCCGGTCTACACATTTTTGTACATCCCGGTAGGCTACAAAATCGGTGGCACACAATTTATCAGTGAAGATCAACGCATGTCAGCATTTGGCGGACGTAGTTTCGGCGTCAAACTAAGCAAACAATTAGACCAGCACTGGCAAGTCGACGCCAGCCTAGAACGCTACCGGCAGCGCAGTGAATGGACGTTTTTTGACAATAAACGCCCCCCTTTAGCGCCTTTAGATGCCAGCATTTTACAAATCGGCTTGCGCTATCGGTTTTGATTTTTCACCAAGTTTAGCTCCCGCTGCATGCCTATTTTTACTATCCCATTTCTCGCCATGGGCAGCCTATGCGAATGTCGCCTGCCTGCCGACACGCAGCAACAGGCTATGCAACTAGCGGAAATCGCAATCACCGAAGTGAAACGCATCGAGCATAAGTATTCACGCTATCGCGACCACAGCATACTTAGCCAAATCAACGGACAGGCAGGCCTCAACGCTGTCAACATCGATAGTGAAACGAATGAATTGCTCGACTATGCCGATGTCTTATTTCACGCCAGCGACGGGAAGTTTGACATCAGTTCAGGTGTGTTGCGTAAAGCTTGGAACTTTAAACGCCCTGTGTTACCCGATCCATTTTTGCTCGATTACTTGCGCGGCAAAATCGGCTGGAACAAAGTGCAGCGCACCAGCAATACCATTTACCTACCGCGAACAGAAATGGAAATCGACTTTGGTGGGTTTGGCAAAGAATATGCCGCAGACCGTGCCGCAGCACTATTGATCAATGAAGGCGTCAGTCACGGCTTAATCGATCTGGGTGGTGATTTACGTGTTTTGGGACCGCAACTTGATGGACGCCCGTGGCAAATCGGCATACAAAATCCACGTGATGCAGATCAGATTATCGCCACCATTCCTGTGAGTAGCGGTGCGCTGGCGACCAGCGGTGACTATGAACGGTTCTTTGATCTGGATGGGAAGCGCTATTGTCACATCCTTGATCCCGACTCTGCTTACCCGGTCAGTTATTGGCAATCAGTCAGCGTAGTAGCGCCGCTCAGTATTGCGGCGGGTAGTTATTCCACTATTACTATGCTCAAACAAGCGCAAGGCAAGGCATGGTTATCAGATAGTGGATTGGCCTACTTATTGGTTGATGGTGAGGGACAAGTTTTTCGTCAGGATGTGGTTTGAACCCAAATTTTCCATTAGGCGCACTTACAGTGCTATTTGCGTGCTGACAGCGCATTTTCGGCCATTTTTGTTGCTCTTCGTTGCCAATAGCCAGCTATTGGCGTCTCATTCGCATCAAAACTGTCTCGAAAAGTGCATCTGTCATCATCGCAAATCCTAATGGAAAATCTGGGTTGAACCTATTCACACGCCGCGAGTAAACGTAAAAACGCCAAGGCTAAATTGCTCTAGCCCTGGCGTTCTTTTGAGTAGGCCTGCTTAATTGTGTTAGTTCACGACACCATTACGATCTATGGTCACCAAGCGCGAACCATTCTTGATGGAGCTTTGTTCTGCAGAGGCTGAACCAGCGGCTTTTACATTGACGGTTGCTTCGCCCGGGCCGTTGACTTTGACTGAGGCGATCTCCAACAACAGATCATTTGCATGCAAATCACCGGAACCATTCAAACTAGCCGTTAATTTCTTACCACTGCCGCGCAAAGTGATACTGCCAGGACCATCCGAATTCACATCCACCGTACCAGCCATAGCCAAATCGGCTTCGATGTCGCCGGAGCCAGACGTATCGATACTCACGCTGCCAGTCAATAACTTAAATTGCAAATCGCCTGGACCCGAATTACGAATTTCTGCATCGCCAACTTTCAAACGCGAAGCATCAACGCTGCCGGAACCGCTTACCCGCAATTTCAAGAATTTAGTTTCACCCGCCAATGTAGCTTCACCAGGACCGGACATAGTGATCGTGGTTTTTTCTGCTTGTACTTGATCTACCGACAAATCGCCGGAACCCGACATATCGACTTCGATATTCTTAGTCGTACCACGCAAACTGATACCGCCTGGACCCGAGATACTCAGAGTCGTTTGTTCGCTTTGTAATTTAGCGACATTCAAATCGCCACTACCACTCAGTCTTGCATTCAGGCTTTGTGTGATTTCGCCTAATTCAGTGTCACCTGGGCCAGACATATCAATCTCTACTTTCTTGGCGCTCAATTGACGCAAATTCACATCGCCGCTGCCGCTGGCGTGGAAATGCAGTTCGTTGGCGGTACCGCTAGCTTCGATATCACCGGGACCTTCGCTGGAGATATCCAATTTTTCATTATGCAATTGACGCAAATGCATATCGCCGCTGCCGGTATTGGATGCTTTGACTAAATTGGCAACGCTGACCTTGACTGTGGTGGGTGAATTTTTCCAAGAAAAGTGAAAGTTACCACGGCGTTTAGTGCGTATCACCAGGGTATTAGCTTCGACTACGGCCTCCACTTCTTTTACAAAATTATCATCACCCTCAACGACCACGCTGTTTTTTCCATCAACGACCAACTCGACATCGAATGGCGAATTATTCGTGATGGAATCAAAACTGCCTGCGGTGCGGGTTTCAGTAATGATTTTTCCGCTACCTTTGATGCTGTCATCGTTAATACTGATCTCACAACCACCTAAAGCCAGTAATACTGCCGATGTCGCTGATGCGATCGCTAATTGTTTAAACATATCCGCCCCCAAAAAATGAAGAATTGATTGAAATTTCCATACCTGCAGTCTACGTCAAGGAAAATTGCCGTGCCCACGAAGAGCGACAGAATGCAAAATTCACCTCCTCAATGGTCAAATTTTGGGAGGAGAAACGATAAAATGCTCGCTTCTTTCATCGTTCCTCGCTATTTCAGCAGAAAGTTGTGCATACATGGATAAGGTTTTACTACAGGCCAGAGATGGCGCCCGCGCAGAATTGTTTACCCATGGAGCCCATGTTTGCTCGTGGATACCGGCCAGTGGCACAGAACAATTGTTTCTCAGTAAAAGCTCAGAATTTGGTCCGGGGAAAGCGATACGCGGCGGGGTACCCATCGCATTCCCTCAATTTTCTAATCATGGGACTTTGCCCAAGCATGGTTTCGCCCGTAATGCGGAATGGCGGCTGTTAAGTTCAGGCGTATTGGAGCAAGGTGCGGCACAGGCCGTGTTCGAATTGCAGGAAAATATCGCCCGCTTGCACATTTGGCCGCATGTGTTTCGGGCGGAGCTAATGGTGACCGTGGCTGAAGAGACGCTACAACTTGATTTTTCGGTGGTGAATAACGGTGATACCGAATTTAGTTTCACCACGGCCTTGCATACCTACTTCCAAGTCAATGATATCGCCCAAACCCTGGTTCATGGCTTAGGTGGCTTGGACTATCGCGACACGGTAGATGGTGAAAGAGATTGCCATCAAGACGACGAGTTACTAAAAATCATGGGCGAGACCGACAGAATCTATGGCGACGTCGCTTCAGATATCCTCATCATACAGCCGCACCAACAGGTACAAATACGCCAGTCGGGTTTTGCTGATGCCGTGGTGTGGAATCCCGGCGCGGAGAAGGGCGCGCAACTGGCAGATCTGGAGCCCGGTGGCTACCAACGTATGCTGTGCGTAGAGGCGGCAACTATATTGAAGCCGGTAGTATTGGCACCAGGACAGATGTGGTCTGGTACGCAGATGATGACGGTAACTTACCAAGCGGGATAAAAAAAGAGCCTAGAGCACTTATCCAACTCTAGGCTACTTAAAAGGTTTATAACGCGATTATTGCCCTAAATACTTGGCAAGGAAGCGCTCCATACGTGTATAAAATTCCTGCACATTCTTAGTATTGTAAAAACCATGACCTTCGTCGGGGACTGCCATCCACTCAGGTGGGCGTCCTTGCTTAATCAATGCATCACGCATCGCTTCGGCGTGGTTAAAAGTCGCTCGCTTGTCGTCCATACCATGCACCAACATCACCGGTATTTTGATTTTTTCGGCCTGCTTCGCTGGAGAGATGCTATCTAACTCTGCTTTATCGTTTCCGATATAGCGTGTCATCACTGACTTAAATTTTGGATCCTTAGCCTCTTCAGAGGTGAACATCAAATTCAAGTCATAGACACCGACGTAACCAATGGCACATTGAAACATGTCAGGCTCACGTGCCGCCAGCATCAAGGCAGAGTAGCCGCCAAAACTGGCGCCATAAGTACAAATACGTTTGGCATCGACGTTCGCTTCTTTGATTGCCCATTGCACGCCATCGATCAAATCATTTTGAATTTCTGTGCCCCACTTACGCCATCCTGAATTCTGATAACTATGTCCTTTACCGCCCGAACCACGGAAATTCACTTGTAAAACGCTATAGCCGCGACTGGCCAGGAATTGTGCGTCGTTATCGTAGAACCACTTGTCGTAAGGGCCATGTGGGCCGCCGTGGGGCAAGACTATCATAGGCATTTTTTTTGCGATATCGTGGGTCTTTGGCACGGTTAGATAGCCATCTATGCGGATACCGTCACGGCTGGTAAATTGGATAGGACGGCGCTCAGACATTTGATCTGGATCGATCAACTGGCGACTGGCGAACAAGGGATAGGCACGGTTGCGTGATTTATCGTAGATAAAATAAGCACCTGGCTCACGATCACTTGCTACTGAAAAAAGCAAGGTATTGCCGTCATCCGTGTAGTTAATGAAATTCACTAGATTGCCAGGGAATTTTGCACTCAACATCTGATGCAATTTGGTTTCTGGCAATTCCGCATCCAGATATTTGATTGCGGGAATGCCCAAATTACTCGCGACGGCAAATGGCAATTCAGAGTTGATTGCTGTTTGAGCGATATCTAAGTTAGCGATTTTGTTCTCTGCGATCACAGTGCGTACACCTGTTTGTGCATTGATACGAACTAGCGAATTTGGCTCACCATGCTTGCTATAGTAGCCGTAGAATTCAGTGTCATCTGCATTGAAACCAATTGGTATAAGATGTCCGTCAAACTCTTTTTGACTTAGTATCACCCACTCTTCTTTCGCATCATCAAATCTATATAAACTATAGAGTCCCTCTTTATCAGAGCCGGTCGCAAAACGGGGTTTCCCATTGTTTTGTAAGATGAAATGCGCATCATCGATTGGGATACTAGCAATCAGTTTCCGGTTTGCGTTTTTGGAATCAACGTCGTACATCATAGTACGCTCGCCCTCCCACATACTGGTCGTCATATAGAAGCGACCATTTTTGACTTTGGGGATTGCCGTCACCCTGCCAGTACCACGCGAATCAGCGAACCTGCTGGAATTTCGCTTCAAACGCTCGTTATAACCATAAACGTATTCCTGATTCTCGCCGTTATAGTCCATCGCTAGAATCTCGCCCGTAATCTGAGGCTGCTCTTTGGAGCCAACTTCTTTGGCTTTGGTTACCAATAGTCGCGTGTTTGAGACCCAGTAATATTTGTCAGGTACTTCGTACACTGGCATACGTACCGCGCCTTGTTCTTTCATTTCCGGCAAAGAATAAACAACGATCATAGGCACGAACCTGTCATTTTGCGGAACTCTGACGGTGAGCGCCAGATACTTTCCATCCGGAGACAACCGCGGTTGCGCGTACTCATCCTCACGCACAAAATGGTCTATGGGAATCAATTTGTCAGCAGCAAGGCTGACTTCTGCCTGGCCGAATAACAGGCCTAATGAAAGTAGGGTTTGACGTAGCAAGATCGCTCCTGATCATAAGATTTATAAAAAAAACCATCCGCAATCATATTCTCGTGTGAAAAGAAGATGTCAAAATAATTCTTTTTTGTGACTAAATGTACTTTTAGAGCAACGTATCTATCTCTTCCATGCCCGCTAAAGTAGCTACTTGATAAGAATTTTCACTTCAAAGTAGCCAAACCTCTTGATTCAAAACAAGTTTGATCGGCAAATTCAATTGCAAATGATAATAATTCGCATTTATAATTGCGCCTAATTGATTCGCCTTCGATGCTGACTGGAGTCTGCTGCTTTACTAAAGACTTCTTGTTCAGTCAGTGATCTAAGAACAGCGAATCTTGCCATTTTTATTATTTTGTGAGAAATTTATGCAAGCCATTAGCGCAGTCTCAAACCGTTTTGCTTTGGCCACTTTGCCAGCCTTATTGGCATTGATCAGCTTACCTAGCGCCGCTCAGAACAGTACCAACACGCCTCAAGAATCCAAATTACCCGAAGTGCAAATTGTCGGCGCGACCGAACAAAAATACGCAACCAAGATCAGCAGTACCGCGACCAAGACCGACACTTTAATCCGCGATACGCCGCAGGCAATCACGGTCGTTACTAAGGAATTGATCAAAGATCAGGCGATGCAAAGCATGGCTGACGCGATTCGTTATGTGCCTGGCGTCGTTACTGCGCAAGGTGAAGGTAATCGTGATACGGCGGTATTCCGCGGCAATAGTTCTACCGGCGACTTCTTCGTCGATGGCATCCGTGACGACGTGCAGTACTATCGCGATTTTTACAATATAGACAGCGTCGAAGCTTTAAAGGGTTCGAATGCTATGATCTTTGGTCGTGGCGGTTCCGGCGGCATCATCAACCGCGTGACTAAACAAGCACAATGGGCACCAGTTCGTGAGGCATCGATTACCTTGGGCTCTTGGAGTAATCGCCGCGCCACCGCTGACCTGGGTCAAGCGATAGATCAAAACATGGCGTTCCGCGTCACGGGCATGGTGGAAAACTCTGACAGCTACCGCAACGGTGTCAACATTAAGCGCAGCGGTATCAATCCAACGTTTGCGATCCGCGCCGGTCAAAACACCAGTATCGTACTTGGCTATGAGCATTTCAAAGATGACCGCACCGCCGACCGTGGCATCCCTTCTTACCAAGGCAAGGCACTGAATGTTGATAGCAGCGTCTTCTTTGGTAACGCTGCATTAAGCCCAACTTCATCACGCGTCGATGCTTTCACAGCCTTGATTGATCACGATTTGGGCAACGGTTACAGCTTACGTAACCGCACGCGTTATGCTGATTACGATAAGTTTTACCAAAACATATTCTCCGGTGCCGTCAACAGCACCGCCACCAACGTGGCCTTGAGCGCCTACAACAACGCAACGCAACGTCAGAATTTCTTCAATCAAACCGACCTCACCTTTGATATCGTAAGTGCTAGCGTTAAACACAAGATACTGGCTGGACTGGAATTGGGTCAACAAACGACGGATAACTTACGTAAAACGGGCTACTTCCCGGGTGTCAGCGCCAATGCGACTAGTATCACCGTGCCACTCAGCAATCCATTCACCGACAATGTGGTCTTCCGCCCCTCCGCGACAGATGCCAACAACCATGGCGTCGCAAAAACCGTGGGTATTTATGTGCAAGATCAAATCGAATTGTCCGCACAATGGCAAGCGATACTCGGTCTGCGTCGCGACAGCTTCGGCATCGACTTTACCAATAATCGTACCGGCGAAAAAATTGAGAATACGGATACACCAATCTCACCACGTGCCGGTCTGATCTACAAACCAGTCACCGAGATGTCCTTGTACGCCAGCTATAGCTTGGCATTCGCGCCACGGGCGGGCGATCAATTATCCTCACTGACGGCTAGCAACAAGGCCTTTGATCCGGAAAAATTCGAAAACTTTGAACTCGGTGCCAAATGGGATGTGTTGCGTGACTTGAGCTTGAGCGCGGCTGTCTATCAATTAGATCGTAGTAATGTCGCCATCGCCGATCCTACTGATTCCACCAAAACTATTCTGGTCGATGGTCAGCGCACCAAGGGCTTAGAACTGGCGGTCAGTGGCAAAATCAACGAGGCTTGGAGCATCATGGGCGGTTATGCCTACCAAGACGCAAAGATTACCCGCGCGCAATCTGCTACCGTGAAAGCGGGTGCAACTTTGGCACAAGTGCCAACTCATAGCGCCTCCTTATGGAACCGTTATGACCTAAACAGCCAGTGGGGTATCGCTGCAGGTCTGGTCTATCGCGGTGCCATTTATCCGTCCACCGACAATACAGTGGAATTGCCAGGCTTCACGAGGGTCGACGCAGCGCTCTACTATGCCTGGGATAAGAATATTCAATTACAGTTAAACGTAGAGAATCTCGCTGATAAAAAATACTATGCCTCGGCCAATAGTAATAACAACATCACACCTGGTTCGCCACGTGCGGTGCGTTTAGGCATTAATTTCAAGTATTGATTTTCCGTAATCATTGTGAACGTGAAGCCCCTATCTCAACGAGACAGGGGCTTTTTTATTAGCTTGCCTCACAGGCTTAACCCTTGCCAATTTTCCGCACTGCAACACAACTGTATATAGTTTGATACAAAAAGCCGGGAACCAATTCAATCCATCCTTTATCCAATCCGGTTCAATGAGCCGCGTTCGTTTCGGGTCATCTGAATAATTTCAGCAGCACCCATAATTAAATCCGTACTACTTCTCACTACGCGCCAGTTCGCGTACTTCACTATAAGGAATAATAAGATGCGTTTGATGAGTCTCTTGGTCTGCTCGCTAATAGCCAGCGCCACACTGCCGGCCATCGCTGCCGATGAAAAAGTCGATCTGGCTTTAGTTAACAAGATCCGCGATGAAGGAACTAACCGTTCCAAGATTATGGAAACCCTGGGTGTTCTGACCGACGAAATCGGCCCCCGCTTGACTGGCGCACCAGGCTTAAGAAAAGCCGGCGACTGGACTAAGTCACAATTAACCAACTGGGGTTTGCAAAACGCCCAAACCGTCAGCATCGCACCGTTTGGGCGCAGCTGGGAATTAGAAAAATCCGCCATGCGCATGGTGGCACCGTCCACTTTAGAGTTAGTAGCAATTCCTAAAGCATGGACACCAGGCACCGACGGCGTCAAACGCGGCAAAGTGGTCTACGCTAAATTAGAAACAGAAGAAGATTTGGCAAAGTGGAAAGGCAAGCTGAAAGGCGTAATCTTGTTACGCGATCCCGCTGCTGTGACCAAATTGCACACAACACCCGATGCCAAACGTTATACCGATGCTGAATTGCATGAATTAGAAAATATGGAATTAGGCGCAGCCACAGGTCGTCCACCTGTCGATATGGCCGACATCGCAAAACGTCTGGCTTTCGCTAAGAAGATCAATCCTTACCTGATCGAAGAAGGCGTCATCGCGACCGTCAACGCATCACGCGGTGAAGACGGCACCATCTTTGTACAAGGTGGCGGTTCTTACAAAAAAGACGAGCCAACTGGCCCAGCCGCATTGGTCATGACGGCAGAACACTATAACCGTGTGTTCCGTCTAGTTGAAAAGAAAAAAGAAGTGGAAGTTGAAGTCGAAGTCGCAGTGAAATTCGGCGACGAAGATCCAGCCAACTCCATCAACGTCTTTGCTGAAATCCCAGGCTCAGACAAAAAAGATGAAATCGTCATGCTCGGCGGCCACTTAGATTCATGGCACGCAGGTACAGGCGCAACGGACAATGCAGCAGGTGTTGCCGTCGCGATGGAAGCGGTGCGTATGTTGAAAGCCATCGGTTTCAAACCACGCCGCACTATCCGCATCGCGCTGTGGGGCGGTGAAGAGCAAGGTCTATTAGGTTCACGTGATTTCATCAGCAAAAACGTTGCAGCACGTCCAGAATCAACTGATCCTAAAGAAAAAGATTTGCCAAGTTTTATGCGTCGTCCAAGCGGCCCATTAGCTTTAAAACCTTTGCATGGCAAAATCTCTGCTTACTTCAATTTGGATAACGGTGGTGGCAAAATCCGTGGTATCTACGCAGAAAATAATGCAGCAGCAAAAGCCATCTTTGACGCATGGTTAGCACCATTCCATGACCTCGGCGCAAAAACATCCACGATGAAGAAAACCGGCAGCACCGATCACGTCAGTTTTGACGCGGTAGGCGTACCTGGCTTCCAATTCATCCAAGAGCCTATGGATTACTTCACACGCACCCATCACACCAATATCGATGTGTTCGACAAAATCCAAAAAGGCGACATGATGCAAGCCGCCATGATTATGGCGAGCTTCGTTGCACACACAGCGAACCGTGATGAATTGTTCCCACGTAAGCCTATGGCGCCGGAACCAGCGGCACGTTGATTGTTAGAGAGTGAGTTCACTCCCTTCTCCCGCGAGCGTGAGAAGGGCTGGGGAGTCAAAGCATGCTTTGACGGACGTTCAGGTTCGGATAGCATTTTTCAACGTGTCAATATTTCCGTTTTTGTTCGGTTTTATGTTAAAAAAATTTCGCGCCCCGTCTGAACCACCCTCACCCTAACCCTCTCCCGCCTGCGGGAGAGGGAACATTCAAAGCTTAAAGTCGAGCCAGCATTCTATATGCTGGCTTTTTTCATTCTAAACACCGACTTACACGAAAAACGCATAAGCAAATCGCGACTGAGTATTTAAAGTTTAGAATTTTCAATGTTAAGGTAAGCACTTATCTGAACTGATCTTGGATCCAATGTCAGATAAACCATCTTAATCTTGCTCTAAGAACTAAACGCCAGCCATGTGCCAACTACTAGGAATGAATTGCAATACCCCGACTGACATCGTGTTCAGTTTTACCGGCTTTGCCACACGCGGCGGACGCACCGACGAGCATAAAGATGGTTGGGGCATCGCGTTTTTTGAAGGTAAAGGCGTACGACATTTTGTCGATCGTCAGGCAGCGATGGATTCACCATTGGCCGATTTAATTAAACGCTATCCAGTCAAATCCACCAACGTCATTGCCCACATACGCAAAGCCACTCAAGGCGTGATCGCGCAAGAAAATTGCCATCCCTTCATACGCGAAGCCTGGGGTTACAACTGGGTCTTTGCTCACAATGGCGACTTGAAAAATTTTGCACCCGAACTCGATGGCAGCTATTTACCGATAGGCAGCACCGACAGCGAGCTGGCGTTTTGCTATCTCATGCAAAGCCTGCGTCAAGAATTCGGACGCACGCTACCAGACCACGCGGCACTTCAACAATTCTTAAGCAAAATTTGCGCCGAAATCGCCAGCCACGGCACTTTCAATATGCTGCTATCCAACGGCAGCGCCCTGTTTGCGCACTGCTCGACCAAACTGCATTACATAGAACGACAACACCCATTCAATACCGCCGCCTTATCGGATGAAGATATGTCAGTCGATTTTTCCGCTGTCACAACACCACAAGACCGAGTCGCCGTGATCGTCACCGAACCGCTGACCACGAACGAACAATGGACGGCCCTAAAGGCGGGCGAGTTGAAAGTGTTTGTGGATGGTAGAGCGCTAGTTTGAGTTTTGTGTTGGTTCTTGCCATTCAAGCGCTTTGCTATCTCTGAATCACCCTAGCCCTTTCCCGCATTAGGGATACGCGAGAACCGAATTTAATTGTATTTTGTAACATTCCCAAGCTAATATCCGCTTTTCTTACCTCAGTATTATTCGTCGCAATCATTCGCTTTGGAGTTACTCGCCATGAAATCCGCAGCTACCGTCCTGTTAAGCTTAGCACTGGCAATTTCGCCATTAGCGGCACAAGCTCAAGTCGCGGTCACACCGAACCCTAATCACGATGAACTCTTGTTCAGCTCAGACCCAAAGGCGGCTGCGAACAAGCGACTCGTCTACGACTTCTGGCGTGAAGTCTTTGAAGGTGGGCACCTCAAGCTCGCAGAGAAGTACTTGGCTGAGGGATACATCCAACACAATCCGAACGTGCCCACAGGTAGAGCAGGCTTCGTCGAATTCTTCAAGCAATTCTCACAGCCTAAATCCATAGCGATGAAAGTCAAAGCGCCGCTTGTGTCGATAGTCGCCGAGGGCGACATGGTGGTGCTGGCCTTTGTAAGCCAGGCGCAAGACCCGAAGGATACATCGAAGACCTATACGACTACTTGGTTTGATATGTTCCGCATAGAGAACGGCAAAATTGCAGAGCATTGGGACCCGACGACCAAGCGATAGTCTGGATACTGGATCAAGTCCGGTACGAAGACAAATACGACTTATGTCACTCAAAATCTCTACATACATACTCGCGTGTGTAGACTAGCCCATAAATTGGAAAGAGACTATTTACACCCGTCATTTCTTGAACATTTAAGTCACAAGTTTTGAAAAATTAATTTGGAACATTCTGCAATTTCTAAGCCGCACTTTTTGTCGATTTTTTATAGCTCGATTTTATAGAGAAAAAGCAAATTCGACCAAGTATCATGCGGGTTTCGAGAGGCTTGAAACTGATTGTACATTTTTACATTCACAAGTTAATATTTACTCTTGTTAAATTAACGTCAGAGCGCAAAGGCATCTCAATGAATTTATTCTCGCGAATCAAAGAAAGTTTGTTCGGTTCCAATGAACCCAAACTACAAGAGGAAAATGAGTTTGATCTCGAAAAATTTATTTACATCAAACTACCCGGCAATATTGGTCCTCTTGATCGCGGTGAGCTTTTCGAAGATCAAATTGATCCCGTGCTTGAAAAGGAAGGGCTTGGATCTGTTTCTGGAGGAGGATCTTCCTTGGGCGATGAACGGCCAGATGGATCAAGGCAAGTAGAATTTTGCGGTATCGATGTCGATGTCACTCACCGTGATCGGGCAAGAGAGGTACTTCGCGATTTGCTACCTAAGCTCAATGCGCCGATAGGAACCGAACTGCAATTCACCAAAGCCGGTAAAAAACTTCAAGATCGCTATAACGGCGCCACGTGGACACTAGAGGAAACCAGATCTGCTTTACATCCTGGCTTCGGCGTTTAACAAAAATGTGCTCTAACACTGGCGGCTAGATTAACACTCAAAAGTAGCGTTGGTGGCTCACTAGGCTTCCACAATAAATTTCCCAAATTCCTTCATACCACTTTCTCATCCGCTACAACTCAAAGACTATTTGCACGACAGACCCGAGCCAAGTGGAATTGATGTACTCTGCAAGCTTCAGCACTTTGCGATCATCAGGTACGCGCCGCCAACTTGGTTTCTGCGAAATTCGAATTGCTAAACAGGATGGGCTTGGTCACAGAGGCCGAACAACAATTGCCGCACAGTGTACTTATCGAGCCCCTCAATGAGTTCACTATTTACTTGCCGCCTAAGCTTGTAGCATCCGAAATTTGACCGGTCGTTTGAGCCTAGCTTATTCGCTCAAGAAATAACTAGCAAATTGTTTCGGCACTATAATTCAGTGCGGGTCCAAGCCTTCACGCCGCCATCGTATTCTCAAATCAAGTTCACCTCAGGCACTTAGAAAACCTATGTCGTTCATCAAACATCTTTTTGCACTGATCACAATCACGGCCATTTCTTTATCTAACGCCCACGCTGAAAATCTCTCAAAAGAAGCGATGTTTGCGCGCTTGTCTGCCTTAGCACCCAGTGGCAATGCAGAGGTCATATACACCCTTGGAATGTTTTTGAATAACGGGATAGGAACCGCTCGCGACAATAAAGCGGCGTTCAAATATTTTTCTGAGGCGGCTGGGTTAGGACACGAGCTGGCCGCTTACAAAGTGGGTTGCTATCTGGCGGGTCAGTTTCCGGGTGTGGTTCAAGTCGACCAAGCAGAAGCCTTCAAGTTTAAACTTCGTGCCGCTGAAGCGGGTTATGACCTTGCCCAATTCGACGTCGGTCTGCACTTTATCAAAATACGCGACATGGAAAATGCAAATCTTTGGTGGGAGCGCGCATCACGGCAAGGCGATAAGCAAGCCACAGCTATCTATTTGTACTATTTGTCTAAGAACCCCTCAGCCAATGAAGTTAAGAACTACGCTCTGGCGTTAGTGCTCAAAGAGTTGATGCCTAATCCCACTAAAGAGCTCCTCGCACACATCGCGCCTATGGAAGCGAAGCTGACTGATGACCAAAAATCAGAAGCAAATACCATTCGCGCATCGTGGTTCACTGGCAAATCACCGCTTACTGTAAAGGCACAAACTGGTATGAGCTTGATACCCGCTTTACTTACTTCGCTGGAGAGGTAAATTAAGTCTAGCTAAACGCGTGGGCACGATAATTCCGTGCCCGCCCTACGAATTCGACAATCAACAGGTACGAATATTAACGCCTATCATCTCAACATCACAAAACCAAAATTGCCCGAAAATCATTCACATTATTGTAAGTAGGTCCCGTCATCAATAAGGAATCCAGCGCAGCGAAAAAGGTATACGCATCGTTATTTGCCAAGCAATCGCTAGCCGATATCGATAATTGAGCCGCCCTTTGCAAACTATCGGGTGTACACCACCCACCTGCGTTTTGTTCACTACCATCGCGTCCATCGGTGTCGGCAGCTAAGGCATAAATCTCAGGACGACCGTTTAAGTTCTGACACAAGCTCAACAAATATTCCGTATTGCGCCCGCCGCGACCAGTGCCGCGTAGGGTCACGGTGGTTTCCCCACCTGAGAGGAATAAGTGTGGTCGTTGATCTTCCGCAGTAGCAAGCTCTTTTGCCTTCCCGGTGGCAAGCTGCGCATGAGCGCGTCCCAGATCGCGGGCTTCGCCTTCTAGCCGGTCTGACAAAACTTGCACCTGAACACCTTGCGATTGCGCCCAATCGGCTGCGGCTTGTAAGGCGGCTTGTGCATTGGCGATGATGTGAACTTGTGAATGGGTGGAGTCGATTTGATGTGATTTGGGTGTTTCGGATGCAGGCTGTCGCAAATGCGTGAGTACCGCTGATGAGGCGGGAATGGCGTATCGCTGCAAAATATCCAATGCATCAGCGCAGGTGCTTGTGTCGGATAAGGTCGGGCCACTGGCGATGATACTGGGATCGTCGCCAGCCACATCAGAGATGATATAGGTCAGTACGCGCGCGGGTGCGCAGGCTAGGGCTAGTCGTCCACCTTTGATGGCGGACAAATGTTTGCGTACACAATTGATTTCGTGAATGCGGGCACCGCTGCGTAACAGCGCGCGATTGATATCTTGCTTCTCTGCCAGACTGACGCCGGGCGCGGGTAAGCTCATCAAAGACGAGCCGCCACCCGATAGCAAGCAAATCACAGTATCACTGGCACTAAGATTTTGTACGGATGCGAGTAAATCCTGCGCAGCCTGATAGCCGGCTTGATCGGGAATAGGATGAGCGGCTTCGCGTACTTGGAGCTGTTGGCATGGGAGCGCATAGCCGTAAGGAACGATGACCATGCCACTTAATCGCCTCAAATCGGCTTGTTGCTGCTGGCTCCAATGTTGTTCCAAAGCCTGCGCCATAGACGCCGCCGCTTTGCCCGCACCGACCACGATGCAACGTCCACTATCAGGAAAATCAGGTAAATGTGGTGGCAGGCAATGATGCGGATCCACTGCTGCGACAGCAAGGGCAAATAGCTCGCGCAAAAAATCTAAGGCCTGCGTCTGATTCCAATTTGTCATCTTGGTTTGGTGCTGGGTACTGGGGTGGCTAGAATAGTAGCTAGAATAGCGGCTAAAATACCAGCTTTCTCTCTGTCCTGCGACGCTTTTCACCGAATCTGCCCATGATCATTACGCCCAGCCACTATGACTTCAGTGCTATCGCACCCGCGATGCAAAGCTATGTTGATAGAAAAATCCTGTCGGGCGTTTCTTCCGCCATTTTGCATGGACAGGATCTGGTGCACTTTCAAGCAACCGGCTGGGCTGATATCGAAAACCAAATCCCACTGCGTCACGATCATCTGTTTCGCGTATTTTCGAATACCAAACTCCTGACCTCGATGGCGATCATGCAGTTGGTCGAAAACGGTCAATTGACACTCGATGATCCGGTTGAAATGTACTTGCCACAACTCGGCAATCGTCAGGTCTTAATTCCCGGTGCTACCGACATCAGCCAGACCGAAGCGGCGCGTTCGGCGATCACCGTGCGTCAATTGCTGACACATACCTCTGGTCTCAGTTACGGTCTGCTTGATCATGGCAGTACCATCTATAAGGCCTATGTCGAACGCAAAGTTTTGAATGCGTTTGAACCCTTGTCCGAATTGATCAATGTGCTGGAAGAATTGCCGCTGAGTTTTCACCCTGGTACGCAGTGGGAATACTCGATTGCCACCGATGTTTTGTCGCGCTTAGTGGAAGTCGTCAGCGGCGATAACTTTGATGTCTATCTGCACGCCCACATCTTGTCGCCCTTGGGTATGAACGACACCAGCTTTTGGGTGCCGCCCCACAAACACGAACGTCTGACCGCTTACTATGCCGGCAGCGATCCTATGAATGTGCTAAACCGCGATCTGAAACGCTTAGAAAAATCGCCCTACCCCGAAGCTTTCTTAAAACCGATTCCACGCTTCTCGGGCGGCGGGGGTCTGGTATCGAGCATGCACGATATGCTGGCCTTAATGCGTAGTTTTTTACCCGGCGGTCACGCGGTTTTAAAACCCGAATCTATGCAACTCATGATGCAAAATCATTTACCCGCAGGATGGGGTATCGCCTTCCCCGGCGTTGGTGATGTACCCGGCAAAGGCTTTGGTCTCGGTGGCGCAGTGACTTTACGTCCGGGTGAGAATGACCCAGCAGACGCAGAAGCTGAATTTGAATGGGGAGGCATCGCGGGCACGCATTGGTGGATTTCACCGCGCCACAATATGGCAGGCCTTTTGATGACACAGCGCCAAATGGCGTTCTGGCATCCGTATTCGTTTGAGTTTAAGAAGCTGGCTTATGCGGCGATGCTGGGAAGTTAAGGCGTAAATAAATTAAAACTCAAAATAATAAATCATCGCCACCGTTAGTAGCGCTATAAGGACGATTTGCCACAGCAATTTGCGCTTAAACCAAGGCAACACCTCAGTATTCGCGCTGCTAGTGGCTTCCAGATTCATGACGCGAAACTTGGTGGCGTAGGGTGCCTGACGAAAGCGGATGATCATCACGCCTTTGTCAGGATCGAAGCGCATCGGCCATAGACTGGTCGCCATGTGTGCCCAAATCAGGCTGGTGACGCCGGCTATCCCTAGCACAGGCAAGACTAGCAAAGCACCTAATTCTGGAAATGTTGAAAGTGGACGCGACCCGAGCAATAGTGCGAATGCGAATATCACTCCCACATAAAAGATGAAACGCAACAAATACATCACTGAACTTTTTTCTAAGAGGCGATTCGCCCAACGCGTCTCGGCGGCATGATCTGGACAAATAAAGTAAGTCAGATACATGACCTCATTTTTCACAGTCAAACTACCGCCCAGATTTGGGCGCAGTGATTTTATCCGCCCTACACGAGTCGTCATTTTTTCCAACATCTTGGTCGTGCCACACTCGGGGCAGCAAGCGGGCCACTTTAATGGCGGGAAATTTTCACCTATCTCCACTTTGACTGTTTGCGGCATAAGTTGCCTTTGATTTTATGAATCTATAGATTAATCATCATAACCATTATTTGGCGACTGCGGTATGTCAAAATGTTCAGAAATCTAGGGAAGCGCAGATTTATTCGGTATGCACATTCGAGTACAAAACGGGATGAGTTTGGTAGCAACATTTCCGCAGCTTGGCGGGTGCCAAGCAAGGGAATTTGCTGCCAAAATCGCCCGTTTTGTACCGAACCCGAAGGGAAACCACATTTTTACATCGAGCATGGTGACTATTTCAGCCATCTAAAAAATGGGGTTTTGTGCTTATTGAATAAGTCCGCGCTTCCCTATGCATCTGCTACCATGCGCACATTGCCTCAATCTGTTATGACCAATATCACTTATGTCACAAACTATACTCATCGTTGAAGACGAAGTCGCCATCGCGGATAATTTAAGCTACGCACTAGCGACCGATGGCTTTACCCCTAAGCATGTCACCTTGGGGCAAGCGGCGCTCGATCTCTTGCAAACGGGCGCGGCCAAAGAGATTGCTTTAATTGTTTTAGATGTGGGTTTGCCTGATCTGAATGGTTTTGAAGTGTGTCGTCGCCTGCGTCAATTTTGCAATACGCCCGTGATTTTTTTGACGGCACGCAGTGATGAAATTGACCGCATTGTTGGTTTAGAAATTGGTGCCGATGATTATGTGACTAAGCCTTTTTCGCCGCGTGAATTGGTGGCGCGTATCCGTGCCGTATTGCGACGTCAGATTGCACCTGCCAATATCATTGCAGCCGGTGTCGATGTTGAGCGTTTTGAGTTGCGAGCGGAAGAGGCGCGGATTCTTTATTTTGGCCATCAGTTAAATCTGACGCGTTACGAATTTTTGCTACTCAAGACTTTGCTAGAGCGCCCGGGTCAGCTGTTCTCCCGTGCGCAATTGATGGATCTAGTCTGGTCGAATTCCATCAACACCATGGATAGAACGGTGGATACCCATATCAAATCTCTGCGCGCCAAACTCAAAGCCATTAATGAGAATGAGGAACCAATTCAGACTCATCGTGGCATGGGTTATAGCATCGCACAAGCTTAAAGAAGTCCTGAGACCTCATGAAAATCGGACTGCGCATACTACTCGGTTATTTCCTGATTCTGGGACTCGCGGCGTGGTTCGTACTCAACGTGTTTGTCGCTGAAGTGAAACCCGGTGTGCGTGCGACTTTAGAAGACACGCTGGTCGATACCGCGCAACTCTTAGCGCAATTAGTTGCGGAAGATGTGAAGCAGGGTGACCTGTCGCATGCGGCTTTACTGACGCGCATGCAAAATTATGCGCAGCGCAGTGTCGATGTCAAAATCAGCGGTGTCCGCAAAGCTTCGCTCGACTATCGCATCTACATCACCGATGCCAAAGGTATCGTGATTTTTGACTCTGAGCTACGCGATGTCGGTAAAGACTATTCACGCTGGAACGACGTATATCTGACCTTGCGCGGACAATACGGTGCACGTATCACGCGGACTGAACCGCTGAACGAAGAAAGCTCGGTGATGCACGTGGCCGCCCCGATACTCGACAATAATAACGACGGCAAGGCTCGTCAAATCATAGGCGTATTAACGGTAGCCAAAGCGACCTCCACCATACGACCTTTTATCGAACGCAGCCAAGAGAAAATTCTGCAACGCGGCTTTTGGCTACTATTGGCCTCACTGATCATCGGTATCAGTTTTTCCTGGTGGCTGAATCGGTCTTTGCAACGCCTGCAACACTACGCCAAAGCCGTGACACGCGATGAAAAAGTCAGCTTGCCAGACTTAGGCAATAATGAAATCGGTGAACTAGGGCAGGCATTAGAAAGCATGCGTTACAAGCTAGAAGGCAAAGAATACGTTGAGACCTTGATGCACACCTTAGCGCATGAATTAAAAAGCCCCATCGCCGCTATACAAGGATCGGCTGAGCTATTGCGCGAAGACTTACCCGCCGCCGAACGCAGCCGCTTCCTCGCCAATATCATCGAACAAAACGCACGACAAAAACAATTGATCGACAAACTCTTAGCGCTAATCAAAGTCGAGAAACAGCAGAGCCTGAGCGGCACACAAGACATCGCCTTGAATGAATTGCTAGAGCAGGTGGCACTAGATTACGCTGAAAAAATTCAGCGTAAACAGATTCGATTGAATCTCGACACTGACCCGCACACTATTCATGGCGATCAACTCTTACTACGCCAAGCGCTAGGTAATTTGCTCGATAACGCGATTGCCTTTTCTCCCGAGTCCAGCACGATCAATATCACTGTCTGTCGTGAGCCAGAAAACATGAGCTTAGAAATCAAAATAAGTGATCAAGGCACAGGTATTCCCGACTACGCCATTGACAAAATCTTTGAACGCTTCTATTCACTAGCGCGTCCCGATGCTGCAAAAAGCACGGGATTGGGTTTACCTTTTGTACGTGAAGTAGCAGCTTTGCATGGTGGTGAGATTCGTTTGGAGAATCAGAGTTTGGGTGGGGTTTGTGCTTGTTTTAGATTGCCGTTGGGGTGAGCAAAAGTTTGCGCAATCAAACCAGCCAATAAAAACTTCACACCCAGCACACAAAACCGAATCTCAACTTCATTCTCCGCACACAAGATTTTTTTACAGTGTTGACTCCTCATTTCATGGAGCAGGACATGCAAAAATCTTTATTCTTAAAATCTCTCACCATAGGCATTTTGATGCTCTTGATTGCGATTCCCTTGATGATGATAGAAGGGACGATCAGCTCGCGTATGCGGTTTCGGGATGAGGCGGTGCGTAGTATTGCGGCCGATTCAGTGGGTGAACAGACTTTATTGGGACCGGTTTTGATTATTCCATATAGCGAGCACTACGAAGAAGAAGAGATCGTCGATGCCAATACTAATAATAAGCGTAGTGTGATACGGCAGCGGGTTTTGAGTAAGCGTTTGTTTGTGTTTCCGAATGACCTGCAAGTTTTGTCGAATGTTGATAATGACCAGCGCTACCGCGGCATTCACAAAGTCTTGGTGTACAGCGGTCAACATACTTTGAGCGGCAATTTTGACCTACCTACGCAAGAGGCTTTGGTGCGAGACAAGGCAAATTCGCAGTTTAAAATCGGACAGCCGTTTATCAGCTTGGGTTTGAGCGACACGCGTGGTTTGAAAAACGTACCAAAAATTATCTGGGAAGGCGCTGCTTACGAATTTCAACAAGATAGTAAGCTGGAATTCTTTAAACGCGGCTTACATGCGCCCTTGGTCGCGATGGATTTGAAACAAGCTAAAACGGTCGATTTCAATTTGAAATTGTCGATAGATGGTATCGAGCAGTTGGCGTTTATTCCAATTGCCAAAAACAATGTCGTGACCATGACCTCGAAATGGCCACATCCTCAATTTTTTGGGCGTTTCTTACCATCACCGAAAGAACGAAAAATTGATGCAAATGGTTTTACGGCGACCTGGAATATTTCATCCTTGTCCAGCAATGCGCAACAACAGTTATTGAATACCGAATGTTGCCATAACAGAGCGCCGCCGAATCAGGCGGGTGCAGTTGAAGGCGCGGCACAGGCGGTCGGCCAGATCGATAGCTTTGGCGTAGCGTTTATTGAACCTGTGAATATCTACTCGCAATCAGATAGGGCGATTAAGTATGGGGTGTTGTTTGTGGCTTTAACTTTTGCGGCCTTCTTCTTGTTTGAGATTTTGAAGCAATTACCGATACATCCTGTGCAATATGCTTTGGTCGGTCTGGCGCTGGTTTTATTCTTTTTACTATTGGTCAGTTTGTCCGAGCACATGCGCTTCATCACCGCGTATGCGATTGCCAGTGTGGCCTGTATTAGTCTGATCGGTTTTTATCTGAGTTATGCGCTCAGAAGCTGGAAGCGTGGTTTTGGTTTTGGCAGTGCCTTGAGCTTGTTATACGGTGTCTTGTTCGGACTGCTGCAATCAGAAAATAATGCCTTGGTGATGGGTAGTCTCTTATTGTTCGGCGTCCTGGCATCGATCATGCTGGTGACACGCAAAGTGGATTGGTATCAGATCGGTAAAACCTCTGCCAGTTGATCGCTGATTCAGGCAAGCAGGCAAAGCTTCTGGACACTAGGGGTGTGCAGAAGCTTTTTTGCTTGATCTATCATTAAGTTTTCAGACTTATTCTCCGAAAAAACCACGAAGTAAAAATTGCTGATGCGCATCATTCAAATGTGCTCTAAGATAGCCTATACAAAGGGTTTACCAACCTTTATATCACCTCGTTTCCAGCTCAAATCATTGCAGGATTATCGTGAGTTACTACCTTGCTTCTTCATCTACAAAAAGAAAGCGAAAGGCACTTAGTGTCCATAGGTGCATGTCGTGAAAAGAGGCTACACTTTTTGGCGCAATACGGCACTCAAGCTGTGTTGCAGTTTGTTGTGCTCTAGCCTGTTGTTTGCTGGCCTGCTGCAAGCGCACGCCAGCAGCACTTTGGGCAATCTACGGTTTGATCATGTTGGTTACGAGCAGGGTTTTGTCCATCAGTCTATGACGGCCATCATCCAAGACTCGCAGGGCTTTATGTGGTTTGGTTCACAGTTTGGTTTGATCAAGTACGACGGTTATCGCAATATCGTGTATCGCAATGATCCACGTGACCCTACAACCATCAGCGACAACTACACCTCCGCTTTGTATCTACATCACGATGGCTCGCTTTGGGTGGGCACGCAATCGGGTCTTAGCTTATACAACCGTCAAGACAATAATTTCACTAATTTTTTACGCAGAGGTAAAAATGGTGTTGCCAGCGGCAACTATAGGATTTTCACCATCACCAGCGATGGTGCAGATGGCTTATGGTTGGCGACTGATTATGGGCTCATGCACTTTGATATCCCAACTCAAAAATTTACTGATTATCGACATGATGCAACACTGGCGGACAGTTTGCCCAACGATCTGGTCACTGACATCGTCACGGATAAAGACCATAATTTGTGGGTAGGCACCGCCGTCGGTTTGAGTCGTTTGCATGTGCAATCGGGTAAATTCGAACATATCGATCTGAATATCCGCAGTCGCATGCAAACTGCGCAAAAAAGCGTCGTTGCACTCTCTATAGATGCTCAGCAAAACCTATGGATAGCCAGCGATGCAGGTCTGGCTAAAATCGACTTGAATCAGACACCCTACCATGCGGTTGCGGTCGGAGATGAACAAGGTTTAAATACGGCACGTTTGCAAAGCTTATTCCACGATAAAGACGGTGCGCTCTGGATAGGAACGCTAAATAAGGGTCTGATACGTTTCATAGAAAAGAGTGCCACGTATGAATGGTTCCGGCATAGGCCGCTAGACCCAAATAGCCTGTTGCATAACCATGTTAGTAAGATCTATCAAGATCGAACCGGGGTTCTGTGGGTAGGAGCGCGCTCAGCGGGGCTGAGCAAGGTCGACCTGGCGAGTGGCGGTTTTACCCGTTTCGTACAACTGCAAGATGATGCCAGCGGCAACAGCGACGACCGGATTCGTGCTATCGCTGGCGCGGGTAAAGACCATTTGTGGCTAGGCACCTATGCCGGTGGTTTGTTAAGGATGAATTTGCGTAACCGCCAAGTGGAAGTCTGGAAAAAAAATGACTCAGGCAAGTATAGTTTATCGGACGATCAGATCACTAGCTTATGGAATGAGGGAGAAACACGCTTATGGATTGCGACACGGTCAGGTTTAAATCTTTTTGACCCTACAAAAAATCGTTTTCAGCCTATCCCTATAGGAAATGACGCAAACGAAAAGTATCTAGAGAAAATTCTCTTCGACCGCGACGGCATCATGTGGATTTCTAGTCGTGGCGGCCTGCATAGAAAACGCCCCAACGAAAAGAATTTTCACACCTTTAGACACGATCCCAAAAACATCGATAGCATTGCGAATAATTGGGCGATGAGTCTGTATGAAGATAAAGAAGGCCGAATCTGGGTAGGCTCCATGAACGGTCTGGATCGCTTCGACAAGAAAACCGAAAAATTCATTCATTTGAAGCACGATGATAAAGACAAATCCAGCCTGAATCACAATCGCATCAATGCGCTATTTGAAGATAGCAAGAGCACTTTATGGGTAGGAACATCGGGCGGACTGAACCGTATGCAAGAGGATGCCGACGGCAAAATCAGTTTTCAATTTTATCCGACTCATGCCGACGGCTCCGGTGATTCTGTCGGCGGCATATTGGAAGACAAACAGGGCAATATCTGGATCAGCAGCACCACGGGGATTTCTAAGCTTGAGGTTGCGACCGGCAAGATGAAGAACTACACGGCAAAAGACGGCATGATACAAGGCTCCTACCTGATAGGTGCGGTGCATATGTCCGATGATGGCACTATGAATTTTGGCGGCTGGACTGGTTTTACCCGTTTTAAGCCAGAGGAAGTTCGTGACAATACCGTAGCGCCACGCGTCTTGATCACGGACTTCCTGATTTCGAATCAAAGTATTGCGCAATTATCCTTACAAGGTAAGCCGCGTTTAAAAGAACCCATTCAAGATACAAAAGAGATACAGCTCAGTTACTTAGACAGCGTGTTTACGGTTGAATTTGCAGCGATACATTATGCCGACCCTATGGCAAATCGCTATGCCTATAGGCTCGAGGGCTTTGAAGAAAATTGGGTAGAAACTGATGCCACAAAACGCTTCGCTACTTATACCAACTTGGATGCTGGTGACTATGTATTTCATGTCAAAGCCAGTAATAAAAACGATACCTGGAACGATGAAGGCGTCACGTTAAAAATTCATATTGCGCCGCCGTTTTGGAAAACCTTATGGTTCAGACTGCTAATTGCCGCGCTGGTAGCGGGGATCGCCTATTCGATTTTCTTATTCCGCGTGCGTCAGTTAATGCAGCAAAAATTTGACCTGGAAAATCAAGTCGCCAATCGCACGCAAGAATTACAAAGACAAAAAGCCTCCTTAGAAGAACGCAAAGAATCGGTAGAACAGGCGCACAAAAATATCTCCTTGCTAAGCGAAATCGGTAAAGAAATTACGGCGAAGTTGGATGAAGAATCCATCATGCAGATGTTGTACCGCAACGTGAATAGCTTGATGGATGCCAGCGTGTTCGGAGTCGGTTTCTATTTGCCGGAAAAGGGCATCATAGATTTTCCTTACGTAATGGAGGATGGCAAACGTTACGAACGCTATTCGCGTGATTTGCATGAAAAAAATCAGTTGCCTGTATGGTGTATCGAAAACCAGAAGGAAGTATTCATTAACGATCTGGAACAAGAATATTCAAATTACATCAGCGATCTTGAGTTGACCAATAGCCCAGAGAGCCTGGGTGTATTAGAAGATGGCACCGTCGCAATTGCACCGCAATCGCTTTTGTATGTCCCTATCGTCGTCAATCACCAGATACGAGGGGTCATCAGCGTACACAGCTATCGAAAACATGCGTATCAATTGACCGATCTGGATGTATTGCGCACTTTGGCCTCATATGTCGGTATCGCGCTGGATAACGCCGACGCCTATCAGCAACTACAGGTGGCACAAAATCAGCTAGTAGAACGTGAAAAATTGGCGGCATTGGGTGCCTTAGTGGCGGGTGTCGCACATGAACTAAATACGCCTTTGGGTAATAGCCTATTAATAGCCAGTTCGATTGAAGATCAGCTCGACAAGATCACTCAGAAAATTGAATCTAGCTCCGTTAAACGTTCTGATTTCAAACAATTTAGCGAGCGTTGTCACGAGGCTTGCGTACTATTGATGCGCAGTCTGGAAACCAGCGCCAATCTGGTTAGTAGTTTTAAACAAGTCGCGGTAGATCAGGCCAGTGCGCAGGCACGTGCTTTTAATCTCTATAGAACCACGCAAGAAATTGTCGCCACCATGATGAATCAGGTGCGTCAGGCCGAGCATGAATTAATCATTGATATTCCTTTGCACGTCGAGATGCACAGCTATCCCGGCCCCTATGGTCAGGTTCTGATTAACCTATTGCAGAACGCGATTTTGCACGGATTCGATGGCATGAAAAAAGGTCACATGCGTATCAGCGCCAGCGAACTGAGTGGGGATCGGATACAGATACGCTTTGAAGACGATGGCAAAGGCATACCGGAAGAACATATAGGAAAAATATTTGAACCCTTCTTCACCACCAAATTAGGGCATGGCGGTTCAGGCTTGGGTTTAAATGTCACCTACAACATTGTCACTTCTTTGCTAGGCGGCCAGATTAAAGTCGATAGCGTGGTGGGTCATGGCACCGTGTTTACGCTTGAACTACCGATTCATGCTTGGACGGCGGAAGAAATGGAAAAGCCAGAATAAGCTAGCGGCCTATTCTGGCAATAAGGACCTTACTTACTGCGTCTAAATATCCTTCGCCGGCAATACCAAAGCTTTTTGTTTGGCATTTTGGATTAAGTCTTTCACTTGTTTTTCGGCCTGAACAGACAAGGCTTCCATTTGTTTACCGAGCTGATCCATCTGTTCGCCTAAGGCTTTCATCGGTTGGCTGGCTTGATCCATTTTTTTACCTAGCTCTTCCAAAGGCTGCAGAGAAATACGCAATTTTTCATGGTCGTGTTGAAACGCGCGTGACTCTTGATTGAGCTTTTTGCCGACTTCCCGCATCTCCGCTTCAACCGCTTTTAACTGTCTTTGCGCTTGAGCGCGTTCTTCATTATTGCTGGCTCGTTCTAACTTAGCAGCAGCCGCTTCCATCTTACTTTCGAACGCTTCCATACGTCGTTCAAATGCGCGTATCTTTGCCTCTAGAGCGGCATCGACCGGATGCTCTTTAACCGAGACTGCTTCCATTTGTTTGCCGATTGCTTCCATGACTTTGCCGTGTTCTTCCATCTTTTTGCCGTGAACTTCCATTTGTTCGCCCAAGGCTTCCATGGGTTTATAGGCGGCATTGGCTTGTGCCAAAATGGCGGGATCTTTGATGATGTACGATTGCCCGTTTTCAGAAAACCAAAGAAATTCTTCCTTGGCTTTTTTCTTAAGTGCGGCTATTTCATGCGTACCTTTACGATCGGTATGGACAAAGCTCGATTCACCATCACCTGGTTTTACCAGAGCGAATGAGATACCGTTCGCTGAACTCATCGTTAGGCCTTTTGATTTACTACTCTTGGCATTTTGTGTGTCAGGTGTGCTGCTTGCCGCAGGCCTAGGCATTTCTGCCGGAGCGGCAACTAATGCGGGCGCTGATACCGCATTGACAAGAACTAAAGGGGAAGCGCTACCCGCATTCATGGTATTTAAAGTAGCAGCTTGTGCATAAATGAGCGAGCAGGCTGCGCTCAGGCTCAATAAAGGCACTGCCATTTTCCAGGTCCAGACACCGGCTGGTGAAGCCGGGCGAATTAAACGTTTGATGCGTGACATAAGATTTCCTCCATGTGCCGCTTGGGCGAGTTGAGGGTTTGAGAACTGGAACTGCTCCAGTTCCGATAATGCAAGCGCCAGGCGCCGCGGTTCGCCTAACAATCCTGCGGCTAAATCGTCGGCAATCTGCTCACGTTCGATACGAATTTGGCGTGACAACCACCAGACTGCTGGGTGGAAGAACAACAAAATCTCTATCGCACTTTGTAACAGATTGACCAGGTAATCCATACGCTTCACGTGCGCCACTTCATGCGCCAATAAAGCTTCTATTAATTCGGGCGGCATACCCGTCATCAAGGCGCTTGGGAAAATCACCATAGGGCGCCACCAGCCGACCGTGAAGGGTGATTCAAGTTCATCGGAAATGCCGAGTCGTATCTCGCCACGCACAGCCATTTTTTGGGCCAGTTGTTGCAGTTTGGCGTGCCAAAACACATTACTTTGATGGCTGCCACGCTGCACCCTTTGGCGTACCCAAAGTAATCCGGCCAGCATGCGCAATGCCATGCCTGCGACGCCTATAGACCAGAGCAAGACTAAGACTGGGGCGACCGAAGTGAATCTTGGTTCCCATGCTTGCCAACGCCAGTTAGCCCACAAATTCGTCATACTAGCGGTGGCATTCACTGCGCTAGGCTGGCGATCAAACTCGACTGATTCAGGTGTTGCCGTATTCTGGGCGGCAACGCTATCCACACGCCAATGTTCGGCCGATTGAGCAGAATGACTAATCAGATATTGCACAGGCAAAGCAATGCATAACAGCAAAGCCAAACAGAGCAAGATGTAGCGACTCTGGGCAGAAGCCGAACGCAGCAGACGCAAACCCAAAGCCGTCGCCATCGCGATCAGACTTGCTTGCCATAGCACATGAAACAGAGCGATGCCCAGAACGGGCAGGGCAGGTAAGATTTGCGTCAAGTTATTCATCATTTTTTGTCTCCGTGCAGAACTTCTGGCGCACTTCCTGGTTTATTTTCAGCAGATTTATCGCCATACAAATAGGCTTGAATCTCGGCACGTTCGCTGTCACTGACATGCTCTTTCAGTGCCGCCATAATCAATTCTTTACCGGAACCAGAAAACGCTTTTTGAATAAAGTCTTGCAGCAAATTGGTTTGGAGTTTTTCCTGCGCCTGTGCGGCCGCATAAACATGCGAACGGGCGCTCTCGTCGCGTGTCAACAAGCCATCACTGTGCATGATTTGCAATTGACGTAATACCGTGGCTTGGTTGATTTCAGGTCGGTCGGCCTGGACCCGCTCAAATACTTGTTTGGCGGTTGCCGGGCCATGTTGCCACAAGACCTTGAGCAGGGCTAATTCAGCCGCCGTCGGCTTACGGGCTGCACTGGTTTTTAGTGTTTTTTTAATGAGGTTCATGCCAACTCCAAAATGCCTGATTTACTGTCGATGAAACAAGCATAGCGCATCTAGAACTTTTTTTCTAGAAAAATTTTTCTAGATTGAAAAATATTTTTAAAACTTGTTCAATTGATCTTATTTCAGCAGAGCTTAGATGAAAAAAGCACGAAACTCCCTTGCTGAAGTTTCGTGCTTATTCGGTTCCAGCGCGACTACTGCGTCTGATTTCTATTTTTTGGCGCGCAATTTACCTAAAGGGTCGCCCGCTTTCCAGGCTGGCATTTTAGGACTATCCGCAACTGCACGTCCAAGGTTTAAAGTGAATTGCGCTTGCTGCACCATGCCGGATAAATCCCAACTTGGATCGAACTCATCACTCGCTTGGTGATAACGTTTACCGTAGGCTTTGGCTTTTTCTTTGGCGGCTTCTGGATCTTTCACATAATCTTTCCCACCACCGATCGAGAACGCGGGTACACCTGCTTTAGCAAAACTGAAATGATCGCTGCGGAAATAGCCGCCCGATAAATCAGGTTCTGCCGGTGCGATTACCAAGCCCATATTCTTTGCCACTTTGGCGGCGATATCACCAAGCTCAGTTCGTTCGCTACCGCGCGTACTCATATCGCGCGTAATTCCGACAAAGTTCAAGCTATCCAGATTCAAATTCGCCGCAGTTTTGTCTAAAGGCCACAAAGGCTGTGCTGCATACAAGGCGCTACCCAGCAGACCTTGCTCTTCAGCGGCTACCCATAAGAACATTTGGCTACGCTTAGCCGGCGCTTGCAGAGCTGCTTTTGCCATTGCTAATAAGGCTGCGGTACCAGAACCATTATCCACTGCGCCGTTATAAATCGTGTCGCCACTAGTCCCTTGCTTGCCCAGATGATCCCAATGCGCGCTATAGATGACCAACTCGTCTTTCAGCTTGGAGTCGGTACCAGGTACCACGGCAGAAACATTGTATTGTTCCACCGTACGGATATCGGCTTTTTCTTCACCCGTTAATTTTGCTGCCAATGTCACCGGCTTAAAATCACTGCGCTCAGCAGCAGCACGCAATTGGTCTAAATCCTGACCCGCACCGCTAAATAATTTACGCGCGGTGTCTTCACTGATCCAGCCTTGCAAACCTGTTCCCAGTGCTGCACCTTGCAATTGGAATTTTTCTGCCGTGCCGCCATTCTGTACCACAGACCAGCCATAGCTGGCAGATGCGTCGGTATGGATCAACAAAACACCGGCTGCACCGCGACGTTTCGCCTCTTCATATTTGTAAGTCCAGCGACCATAGTAAGTTAATGCTTTACCGCCAAAACGGTTGGGTTCCTGTGCCGTAGGCTGAGGATCGTTGACCATCATGACCAACAATTTGCCAGTCACATCTTGCCCTTTGTAGTCATCCCATTTTTCTTCCGCCGCACTGATACCGTAACCAACGAAGACGATATCGGTATCGAACTGATGACTGGCTACCGCATCACCGGGTGCCCACACCCAGTCCTTCCCAAATTCAATCGCCAAAGGATTGCCTCCAGCGACCAATTGCAAACTACTTTGCTGCGGCTGAGCTTTGACACCGGCAATTTTGACTAACTGACGATAGCTGTTGCCGTTACCCGGTTTGAGACCTATCACTTGTGACTGGCTTTCCAGATATTGCACGGTGAGGTCGCCACCACGTTGACCGGTACCACGACCTTCAAACAGATCGGAAGAAATCAAAGCCAGATGGGCACGTAAAGGGGCTTCTTGTACCAGCGCGGCAGATGCTTTAGTGACTTGGGCTTTGTCTGCCGCCTGTACCGGAAAAGCTAAAACTAAACTGGCAGCCAAGCTGCTCAGTAAAAACATTGTCTTCATAAATTTCCACTTTTTCTAATGTAAGGTTTTCAATTCAAATCGAATACGACGCAAGATAGACCTCATCTTCCGCCAAAGATTCCTTAGCAGATTATACGATGCAAGTCTTGCTATGTCCGTTCTCGTCCATGCGACCAGTCTAGCGGCGTGTCGGCCGGTAAGGAGGTTTTCACCACGATATGTCCTTGCACAATTTGCTGCTCAACCTCTAACGCAACATCGGTGATATGTCCCTTGCTATAGTAATTACCGAGCAAGAATAAGCCGACCCAGGCATTTCTGCCTCCGCGCTTCGCCGCATATAAACATTGATCCGCGATATCGACCACTTGCTCCCAGGTAAAGGCTTCTACTGAAGTCGGAATAAATGGATAAGTAGTCAAACCAATAGAACAAGTTTTGTGCAGAACTTTGCCATCGGGCAGTACAAAATCGTATTCTGCGATACGGGTACGAATACGTTCCGCCAAGACTTCGGCTTCCAGATAATTTGCATTGCGTGCCACGATCAAAAATTCTTCGCCCCCCCACCGTATGATGGTGTCGGTTTCGCGCACGGCTTCTTTCAAAATCTTGGTCGTTTCAATCAATACCAAGTCACCTGCAGCATGGCCGAACTCATCATTCACGGATTTAAAATAATCAATATCGACCATCATAAAAATGATGTCGATATTTAATAGTGCGCGATTAATGTCCTTGGCGTTAAGGACTTGATAAGCGCGATTCACTTGCGCTATATCCTCGTCTATACATAAATTCAAATAACGACGGTTACGTAATCCGGTCAGATGATCTGTCAAACTTTGTTGTTCTAACTGTTGACGCGATACTTCCAATTCCTGAGTGCGCTCTTGCACCAATAACTCCAGAGTGCGATTGCGATTCGCCAGACGCCACAAGCGCCAACGTATCAAACCTATCACCATCGTGGAAATCACCAGGAAGTACAAGGCATACGCCCACCAGGTTTGAAACCATGCAGGCAACACCCGTATCGGTAATATCACGATTTTTTCCGACCAGGCGCCGCTACGATTCGAACCACGCAATAACAAACGATATTCGCCCGGAGACAGGTTGGTGTAAGCCGCCAATCGACGTGTGTAATCAGTCTCTATCCAGTCCTTATCGTAACCTTCTAGCTTATAGGCATAATGATTGCGTTCCGGTGCCGAATAATCGAGCGCGGCAAATTCTATGATCATGCTATTGGCTTCCGGGCTGATCACCAATTTTTCAGGATTGACACCGAGGAATCGCGCTTGATTGGCAGCGATAGTCTTACCTCCCGCTTGGATACTGGTGATCACGACTGGTGGATCAAACTTATACTCCTTCATCAAGCTAGGACGCACTATCGTGAGACCACCGACACCGCCGAACAACAAATCACCTTGCGGCAACATGGCGCCCGAATTACTCCAATAGCCTGAAATCGCAATCCCATCTGGCTCAGTGATGGCAGTGATCTTTAAGGTATCCGGATTGATTTTCGCCAGCCCTTCGTCGGTACTGACCCAGATATCACCGCGCGCATCTTCCAATACTTTATTCACCAAATCATTCTGCAAACCCTGTTCTTTACGCAAGTGAATAAACCGGGCTTCTGCCTTGGCATTTGGGGTCCGCAATAAATCTAAACCACCACCCTGCAGCGCGATCCACAACCAGCCACGCGAATCAAATAACAGCGCGGAGGCATTTCTATGCGACAAAGAATTTTCGTTTTGCGGATCAGGTTTATAGTTTTGAGTAGCACCGCTGTCGGGATCGATGCGATAAATTCCGTCTTGCGAAGTACCGACCCACACCGCCCCATCAGGTGCTTTTTGCAGGTCGGTAATAAATTTGTTTGCAACCGGCTTGCTCCAGGCAGGTTGCGTCACTTTATCTTCGTCCACTGCCAAATCTTTTTCCCACAATCCTTCCGGGCCACCGATTAATAATTTACCTGAAAATTCCAATAGCGCAGCGACTCGCAATGCTGGATTGCGCGGAGCCAAATTGAGTTTTTTTACCGTTTTCCCAGACATGTCTGAGAGATACAAACCCTTGTCCGTGCCTATATAGACCGTACCCGCCAGACTTTGAAAGATCGTAAAAATAGCACTCTGCGGCAGCGCGGTCATCGGTTTGCTGTCATCGGCCAGCAAAACTTGAAAGCGCTCACTCCCGGCACGCATAATACTCACGCCATGATTCTGCGAGCCTATCCAGACGCTCCCATCCGACATGCCCTTTGCCGAGAAAAAATCAATTCCAAGCAAGCCATACGGATGTTTTTCGGCACCGAATAAAGTGAAAAAGGCACTCGACGAAGGATCATGTAAGCTAATACCGCGTTGACTACCGACCCAGACCAAACCGGAACGATCACGAAAGATCGACCACACCGAATTATCTGCCAGACTGGTACTACGATTTGCCTCACTCAACAGACGCTTGCTTTCCAGGGTTGTACCATTTACGATCACAACGCCTTTACCGTAAGTACCTAGCCAGATTTCATTCTCTGCGGTCTCACGGATGGTGAAGATATTATCGTTCGCTGGCAGCAACTGATCCGTATTAGGCTGCGGTAGTAATAGTCGATGCGGAATCCCGTCTTTAGGATCGATATAGAAAGCACCCGCATCAAAAGTCCCGACCCAAATCTTGCCGTCCTGACTGCAAGCCAAACTGACGATACGTTGAATTTTTCCCGCCTCCATAGGCAGACGTATCGCCTTAAAACGCGGACCAGCGCCATCTTGTTGTTCTTGTTTCACTAAACCCTGACTGGTGCCTATCCACAGACTTCCGGTTTTATCACGCGTTAAAGTACGCACCAAATCACTGGGCAAACTCTCTTGTTGCTTACTGTCCGCATGAAATTGTTGGAATTTGCCACTGTCTGGATCGTAATGATTGAGGCCACCGCGCGTCGCCAGCCACAAGCCGTTTTTACCATCACCAATGATCGCATTAATCGTGACATGACTGATTGCCTGCGGACCAATAGGAATTCGGATAAAGCGGTCATTTTTACGGTCATATCGCGCCAGCCCACCGCCATTGGTACCTACCCAAATCTGACCGCGCGGATCGGTATAGAGCGACATCACATAGTTGTCCGGCAAACTATTGACGTCATTTTGCAGCGGTAAATAATTACGGAACCGATAACCATCCCACCGTGCCAAACCACCTTGCGTACCGACCCAGATAAAACCATCACCATCTTGGGCAATCGCTGTCGCACTATATTGCGGCAAGCCATTTTGTGTGGAAAGACGATGAAATACGGTATCAGCTAATTTTTGCCAGGTCTGACTTGGTGCTAAAGCAGGGTGTCCGGTTAACGTGCGCACTTGAATAGGATTTTGTGCGGCGTTTTGTGCTGGATTTTGTGACTGGGCGTAAGCCAGACTGACTGCCATCCATGCGCACAAGAGCGTTACACAAACACTGCGCCTTGTCATACGCCAAGTTGGCCATGCTCGATACTGTGGATACAGGCTCATCTTTGCAATCCAAAATAAATAGACTTATTCTCGTCTTTGTTTAACCACGGTTACGGTGCATTCCGCTTCGGCTACCACTTGTGCAGAAACACTGCCTAGGTAACGCCGGATCGTTGAACTGCCACGTGAACCTATGATAATTTGATCGACATTATTATTGTGTGCGTACTCAATAATGGCAGCCGCCGCGTCGTGTGCTTCTAACACATGAAAAGTAATCTTGTCCTTCAACACTTGCAGCGGTCGCGCCCAATGTTTTAGCTCAACTAATTGCTTCACATGCATATTCTGACCGCCCTGTACCATGCCATCATCGAGGCCAATACGACTGGTCTTGCGGATAGTTACGCAGGCCAGACGCGCGCCTGGTTCAGTCTGCAACATGCGTCGCGTCAGCATCCGTATGTCATCTGCTAATTCCGTATTGCTTTCACTTAAATGCAAAGCCACCATAATAATGGGTGATTGCGAGAGCTGATCCGACATACTGTATTTGGCAAAGGGCTCCATACCTGCGGCTTGAAAGCGGCGTTTTAGCACCGACAATATGCCATCTTTGTCAGATTTTTCTGCTCGGCTGGTCAGACGCAATTGATCCGGATTTTGCAGCATCAATGCCAACTGGGCCGCTGTGTCAAAACGAGCGCTGGGATCGACTTCCAGACAACGCAAAATAATCTCTTGCAACCAATTCGGTATCTCTGGATTGTGGACGCGTGGCGGAATAGGATCGTGATATAGACGCTTTTTCAATCCGGCTACGGAAGTAGGATGACCAAAAGGGCGTTCGCCTGTCGCCAGATGGTATAACAACACCCCTAAAGAAAACTGATCACTACGTGGCTCGTTACGAATGCCTAATACCTGTTCCGGCGCAATATACGGCCCGGTTCCCATAGGAAGTCGAAATTCTTCGCCCAGCAGATCAGGCAATTTATCGTGTCGCGACAGTCCGTAATCGATCAGCACCGCAGCGCCATCCGAGCGAAACATAATATTCGAAGGTTTCAAATCAAGATGAATGACATGTTGTCTATGCAGATCTTGTAAAGCCGTTGCGACTTTAACGCCTATCCTTACCACCTCATCGAGTGGCAAGGGTGCCTCATCAAAGCGTGCGCGTAAGGAAGTGCCTTCTATCTGTTCCATCACAATAAATGGCTGAGTATCAAAATCACCTGCCCCGTAGTATTTAGGAACGTGTTTGCCTTTCAGCTTGGGCATAATCATTTGCTCAACTTCGAAAGCGACTATCGCGGTCGGATCTTCGATGCTGAACATCAAAGGCACTTTCATGATCAGCGCAGGCAATTCACCATCGGCGGAGCGATAGCGTTCCTGAAAATCAGTAATCCGCCACAAGGCCGCCATGCCACCCAGATGCAATTTTTCTTCCAAACGATAACCATCTACCATCATGCCGACTTGCAATCGAACCGGTGAGCTTGATTTGCCAAATGAACTTGATTGCCGTTGTTTCGATGCCGCTTGCGACATGTCGGCCGGTGCTTCTGCATTTGCGCTGGGGAGCGCGGCATTGACATCATGAGGAGGGTGACTAGACTTACGATCGGACATCGGCTTAACCTCCGTGCAGCAAACGTTGTGCTAAAACGGGCGGCAAACCCGCTGCCAATACTTTTTGCGACGCAGTTTCCGCATCATAGGGCACCCTGAAAAAAGTAAGCTCACGTGACATGGTATCGAACAAAGCATAACAAGCGGCAGGATTACCATCCCGCGGTTGCCCTACTGATCCCGGCTGTACCAGCCATCGTCGCAATTTACTTAAACTCATACTGTGATCAGACACTGGGGTAAATTCGCCAACCTTGCCCGCATGATTCATGTGATACAGGCTGGGCGTGTGCACATGTCCACAAAAAGTAATCTGCGCCTGCGTGGCATTCATGCTGCGCCCGGCCTCCATCACGCCGTCCACATAGTCCCATTTTTCAGGGGCCCAGGCATTGGCATGTACTAGCAATAGTTGATCAAACTCAATTTGCATCGGTAAATTGCGTATGAATTCTTTTTGATAATCGTTCAACTGACCGCGCGTCCACTCGACTACCGTACGGGCATTCAGATTCATCTCCTTGCGGTCCGCTTGCAATACACCTATGTCATGATTTCCCATCAATACATAAGCACCACGTCCCACATAATTGATCACGGTATCGAGCACCCAACTTGGGTCAGCACCATAACCAATCAAATCTCCCAAGAATGCATATTGTTCCGCATGACGTTCTTCGGCATGCGCCAGGCAAGCTTCCAGCGCCTCGCGATTAGCATGTAAATCCGTCAGTAGCGCTAGTAACATGGAAGAATATTTCCAAAGATAAAATTTGATTGTAAGATATTTGTGTCACGAAAAATGCGATTCTGTTGTTCCATAGGGGACTATCTACGAAGCGTAATAAACAAGCAATAAGTGAACTCCCCGCAAATGAAAATCGTCGACGAAGTCAAAAAATCACAGACACTTATGAATCCTGTTTACTAAAGAACATAAAATACAACGCCACCCGTTTTGATCCATCAGATTTTCTAAATATTTTGCGGCAAAAGAGGCGAAAATAGGTTTTTTCGATTATTTAGGCTTATACTAAAACAATTAACTAAAAGAAACTTTTCCGCAATTAGTTGAATTACTCTAAAACGCGTGTGCGATGACAGACCCTACCCATCAATTTATCAGCCCGGCGGAACTGCGAATTGGCCACTATATCTACCTCGATATCGGTTGGATGGATCACCCGTTTCCCGTCAGTAGTTTTGAGATTCGCAATCAAGAACAGATTCAAAAATTAAAAGCGCTGGGACTCGCCAAAATTCGCTACGCCCCTGAAAAAAGTCACGCCGATCCCGAGCTTAAAGTCAGCAAACCCGCGGAACAAATTAGTGTTACGAATACCACCGAATCACCCGAAGCCCTGGCAGCAAAACAACGCAAGGCTTTGCTCGCCAGCCAGCAAGCCAGCCTGATGGCATGTGAGCGTCAATTTGGACAAGCTACACAAGAATTTAAACATCTGACCGAGATCATCCACGCCCAACCACCAGCAGCCAAAGATACCGCCAGCAAACTGGTACAAGGCATGCTCGATGGCATACTCAATCATGATGAATCCGCGATTCGCCTTTTGTCCGAAAAAGCGGGCGAAAAAACCGCATTGCATAGCATCAACGTCACACTGATTTCGCTCTTGTTGGGTAAGGCATTAGAACTCCCCAAAGAGGACATGCTAGAACTCGGTATCGGCGCATTACTACACGATGTCGGCAAAATGGAATTACCCGATCGCTTGCGTTGGGTCGATGAACAAAGCAGTGCCTCAGAGCGCCAGTTATATCAAAGCCATGTTGCCCATGGGGTCAACCTGGCGCGCAAAATGCAGTTATCCACCAGCGCCACCCTACTCATTGCACAGCATCATGAGTTTGCCGATGGCAGTGGCTATCCTGGTCATATCAATGTAGAAAAAATGACGACGCTCAGTCGCATCATTTCTTTAGTGAATCGCTTCGATAATATGTGCAATCCCAGTAACGTGGCGCATGCCATCACCCCGCACGAAGCCTTATCCCAGCTATTCACCAAAAACAAAATGCAATCGGATACCCCCACTTTGACTGCATTTATTAAGATGATGGGCATCTATCCACCCGGCTCGGTAGTACAGCTTAGTGATGAACGTTATGCCTTAGTGGTCTCCGTCAATTCCGCGCGCCCTATCAAACCCAAAGTGATTATTCACGAACCATCTGTCCCGCGTGACGACGCATTAATGATTAATCTAGAGCACGAAACCCACATCGGCATACGACGCAGCTTAAAGCCTGTGCAATTACCCAAGGCCGCCTACGATTATCTTTCGCCACGCAAACGCCTGTGCTATTTCTTTGAGCGTGCCAGCGATCCTCTGTCGATGGCGACCGATTTAGTCGGTAAAATTTCATGAGCAGCCGGCAATGGGAGGCTTTAATCGAAGGTATGCTGGAAGGCGTATTATTGGTCGACCCTGTGCAATTTCAAATTGTGGCGGCCAACCGTGCGGCACATGAATTACTAGGCGCGGTACAACACAGTCTAATCAACACGCCAGTCGTGGACTTGGCCGCAGCCCCCGAGGACATGTTCTTTTGGGAAGATGTTGCTGCCGGCTTATCAAACAATATCTATTCTGAAACCCTATTGAGGCGCCCGAACGACAGCGTGGTCCACGTCGTCAGGCGCGTCTCACTAGTCCATATTGATCTCGATACTTCACTGTACGTGGTTGCGATACGCGATCATAGCGACCGCAGACAAATCGAAACCGAATTAGAAAAACTGATTGCAGAACTACGTGCAACTTTAGAGTCCACCGCTGATGGTATTTTGGTGACCGATCTGAATGGCGATATCCGTAGTTATAACCATCTGTTTGCCAAATTATGGGATCTGCCGGACGACTTATTGACTGAGCGCAATGATATTGCTATCTATGCCTGGATGGATAATTGCATGGTCGATGCCAGCAATTACAATGAAAGGCTAGCAACGATACAACGCTCACCTTTAATGGAGAGCAATGACATTCTGGTTCTGCACTCAGGCAAAATCTTAGAGCGCGTCACCTTACCGCAATACGCTCGCGGCAGACCGATAGGCCGGGTATATTCTTTCCGTGACATCTCACAGAAATTAGCCGATCAGGCCAGACTACAACTTGCCTCAAAAGTTTTCGAAGCCAGTACCGATGCTATTTTCATCGCGGATAACTATCAAAGAATCATCACGACCAATCCCAGCTTTGAGCGCCTTACGCAATACGTCGAAACCGACATGATAGGTTTGACTATCGGCGATTTCTTACAAAATCAGAGCAATACCGAAGTACTCAAACGGGTATTGAGTGAATTAAATGAATATGGTTTTTGGGAAGGCGAAATCTGGAACCGCCGCAAAGATGGTCATGCCTATCTATGCATGATTTCTTTAGTCTGCGTACAAAACGAATTGGGATATACCGTCAATATCATCGGCTTTTTCAAAGACCGCACCGAAAACTACAATGCTAAACAAAAGATCGAAGAGCTTGCCTTTTCGGATGCATTGACTGGACTACCAAATCGCCTCTTGCTGGAAGAGCGTATCAACCAATCCATCACCCACGCTAGCCGCGACAATGGTGAATTTGCCCTCTTGTTCTTAGACCTCGATAACTTCAAACAGATCAACGATTCCTTAGGTCACCCCTTCGGCGATAGAGTCTTAATTGAAGTCACCGAGCGTCTAAAAAAATGTTTGCGCCAGGTGGATACTGCCGCCCGTCTCGGTGGCGACGAGTTTGTTTTGCTGCTACATCAAGCGGACGCAAATGGCGCGGAAATTTGCGCACGACGAGTCTTAAGTGATATCGCCGCCTCCTATTGTCTCGACGGTATTTCTTTCAGCCTGACCTGTAGTATCGGGATTGCGCTGTATCCGACCGACGGTCGTAGCATGGAAGATTTGATCAAAAACGCTGACAGTGCCATGTACCATGTGAAAGAGCGCGGCCGTTCAGATTTTCGTTTTTATCAGCGGCAAATGAACATCGGTTTACTATCACGCATGAAAATTGATCATGCCATGCGACAGGCTTTAGAGCATCAAGAGTTCCGCCTGCATTATCAGCCGCTGGTCGATCTGGAAACGCAAGAAGTTTACGGCGCGGAAGCCTTGTTGCGCTGGCACGATCCCGAGTTAGGTGAAGTTAGTCCAGCAAAATTTATTCCGATTGCAGAAGAAACCGGCCTCATTATCGCGCTCGGCACTTGGGTCATGCACACAGCGATTGCACAAGCAGCAGCATGGAATAAAGAGGGTCGCCAATTACGTATTGCGGTGAATGTCTCGGCACTACAGTTTCAACAACCAAATTTCGTCGACAGCCTCGCCAATGCGCTCGACGATGCCCATTTGGATCCCGGCTGTATTGAATTAGAACTGACCGAATCTATTTTGATACGGGATATCGAAGAGACACTGAAAAAACTTCATGCCATCGCCGCATTAGGCGTAAAAATGGCGGTGGATGATTTTGGCACGGGCTATTCCAGCCTCAGTTACCTGAAGCGTTTCCCTATCAACAAACTCAAGATTGACCGCTCCTTTGTCATGAATTTGCCCAAGGACGAAAGTGATATTGCGATTGTCACGGCGATTATCAGTCTGGCGCATGCACTAAAGTTAAAGGTAATTGCCGAAGGTGTAGAAACCGCAGAACAAAAAGAATTACTGTCTTCCCTGCGTTGCAATGAAATTCAAGGATACCTAATTTCACGCCCCTTGAACCCACATGATTTTGAAACACAATTTCTTCAAAAACCGGGAACCTCTCTTTATCAACAAAGAAAATCGCTGAATCACTAGCAATCCACCAGCGACAATGGCGATTTGCGTCAATCGCCCCACTGCCTCTTAATGCTGTTTAGTAAAGCTGTCCCGCTTTACCTAAGGGCACTACCGCCACATCCCTTTCTTTAAACCTGGATTTTCCTTTAGGCGTGCCGAAGGTGCATTCTCGGTCATTTTTCTTGCTCTTCGTTGCCAATAGCTCGCTATTCACGCCTCATTCGCACCAAAAAAACTGCCTCGAAAAGTGCATCCCTCGTCATCTCAAATCCTAACCGAAAATCTCGGTAAGGACTTACGCAAAACAGACGCTAGCGTCGTTGGTTCGCCTCGCCGTACAACCGTACTGTCTTCGGCTTCCCGCCTAGCTAGCGCAATTTTGCGTAAGTCCTATCGGTTAAATATATTATCTTTTAAATCATACAAGTCGAAAATATCGTTACACTATTGCCTGCCTGGTTTTTCTATTTTTTATTTTTTGATTTTTCTCATTATTAGATTTAAAGGATGTGTCACATGAAAAAAAGTTCCTTAGCTCTTGCGGTGGTCGCTGCTTTAGCAATTGCTTATCCAGCAGCTTCTTGGCTCACTGGCAAGCGCTTAGAAACCAAGTTGAGCCAGCTCAACACCAATGAGGTGATGTTTTCCAAGTTCAAAATCGTCAAACAAAATTACACGCGCGGCATGTTTTCCTCGACTCAAGAAAGCACGATAGAAATTAGCTACGCAGACATGCTGCCAAGCACAACAGCGACGCCTGCCAACTTCCAAGAACCAGACGCCGCGATGGCGGGCAATGCGGTTGAACCTGCCCAAGCCGAGCCGGACATGATGCCTGTCATCAAACCTGTGCAAATCCAAATCATCAATCATATTACGCACGGTCCTATCCCTGGCATAGTGGGCATAGGTGCGGGCAAAATTGAAACGGAATTCGTCATGGATGCCGCGACGGTTGCCGAAATCAAAAAAATCTTCGGTGACAAAAAATTCTTAGAGCTACAAACTGTACTCAACTACGGCGGTGGCGGGGTCGTCAAAATGAGCAGCCCGGCAGTAAATACCGTGGTCGGCGTACGCCAGGACAAACTCAATTGGAAAGGCTTGAACCTGGAATTTGGATTTGACGCAGCCTACAAAAAATTGAAATTTGATTTCAATGCACCTGGCATGGATGTCGTCAGTAGCGACGGCAGCACCACCATGAATCTTGGCGCGATCAAAATGACTGGCGATGCAGAACGTGCTTATGCCGACGGCATACTCTACGTCGGTACGTCAAAAGCAACAATTAGTGGAATCAGCTTTTCAAATAAACTGGCGCCCAACACAGGCTTCAATTTAAAAGACCTGGTATTAGAAAGCAGCACCACACGCAAGAATGATCTATTTGATTCAGACTTGAAAATGGGCATCCAACAAATTCAAATCAATAGCAAGGATATCGGTAGTTTTCATTACGATTACTCTTTGTTGAATTTGCACGGGCCTAGCTTCAATCAGATTTTCACCGCTTTGTACGTGACAGATCCTAAGAGTTTAACCGCAGAGAAACTCGCTGAAATGCAAGTCAATATCAAAAAACACGGCGCAGAACTGCTCAAACATCAACCGGTATTATCTCTAGATCGTCTCAGCCTGACTGGCAAGAACGGCGAATTCAAAGCGACCGGTAAACTGCAATTTTTGGATGTCAAACCAGAGGACTTAGACAATCCTATGCTGTTGTTAGCGAAATTAGATAGCAAAGCGGATGTCAGTCTGGCCGAATCGCTGGTACAAGAATTGATTAACGGCACGCAAACCGAAGCTGAAGCACGCAACATGATGTTGGGCATGTTCAAAACCAGCGTCGAGCCCTACGAAGCACAAGGCTACATCGTGCGCAATGGTGGCAACTTAAGCTCACAAATTCTCTGGAAAAACAGCAAGCTCACAATTAACGGCAAAGCTTATCCAGCGATGCCTGCTGCGGATGGCATGTCGGCAGGGCAAATGGCGGAAGTGAAATAGTTGCAACAAAGGACGCGGTAATTGCTTATTGCCGCGCCGAGCAAGGATAGCTTAATTTCAACACCTTCAAACTATGAGCAACAAAAAAGCGACCCCCGGGTCGCTTTTTTGTTGGCTAAATAAACTACAGCGCTTTCAATTCTACTTCACACCATGCATCAATTTTTGCATCAATGGTGCGATCAGGAACAACACGATACCTGCGCCTAATAATGAATAGAAACCGAAGGTGTAGCCGCTCAAAGCAGACGCTACCGACATACCAGCATCGCCACTGACATGGCTAGCGAAAATGCCTGACAAGTTGTTACCAATACCTGTGGACAGGAACCAACCACCCATGCCCAGACCCACTAAGCGTACTGGTGCCAGTTTTGTCACCATCGACAAGCCGATAGGGGATAAGCACAACTCACCAATTGACTGAATTACATACACCATGAACAAAGTCCAGAATGGGATCTTATTCTTGTCATCAACCAAGAAAGTCAAGGCGTACATCAACAAACCAAAAGCCAAGGCATTACCGATCAGGCCCAAACCAAATTTACGTGGAATCGATGGATTCATATTGCGACGACCTAACATCACCCATACTGCAGCAACAATCGGTGCGAAACCGATAATCGCCAAAGAATTCACACTTTGGAACCAAGCCGTTGGAAAATTAAAAGTGGAGGTTAAATCACGATCAACAATTTTGTCTGCTAAGAAAGTGAAAGAACTACCCGCTTGTTCAAAGAACATCCAAAACAAAATATTGAACGTAAAGATCAACAACATCGCAATCACTTTATCGCGAGCGACATTACCATTACGGATACCTTCTACCATCAACATGACAGCCAGTCCGCCAAATAAGATAAACAAAACAATCTGCAATTTCACAGCGCCCATCGACAGCAAAAAGTAAGCTACTGGAATCACACACAAGGCACCCAATGCAACATAGATGACGCGCGACATGCTCTCATTACCTGCTGCTGGAGCGCCTATGCCTTTTAACATACGGCGACCAATAGCGAACCAGATCAAGCTCAGAACCATACCTATACCAGCGGCGATGAAGACAATTTTGTAAGCTGGCGTATCGCCTGTACTAAATACTTTTTGTGCCAAAAACTGGGTGAAGATCGGTGCTAAGAAACCACCAACATTAATACCCATGTAAAAAATAGTGAAGCCAGAATCACGACGGGTATCAGCAATACTGTACAACTTACCGACCATCGTAGAAATATTCGGTTTAAACAAACCGTTACCAATAATAATCGTGGCCAAACCCAATTTAAAAACATCTTGATTGGGATAAGAAATCATGAACAAGCCAGCTGCCATGAACACCGCACCAACTAGAATTGAACGTTGATAACCAATCACCCGGTCAGCGACATAGCCCCCAAACAAAGCAGCGGCATACACCAGCGCCAGATAAGAACCATAGGTCAGGTTGGCATCTGCCTGACCTGCGCCAGAGCCCTGATAGAACTGATCAACAATATAAAGCACCAAAGCCCAACGAATACCATAGAACGCAAAGCGCTCCCAGAATTCGGACATGAATAACATCCAGAGCGGAGCAGGATGCCCCATGATTTGCTTAAACTCTGGAATTGGGGTCTCTTGACCCGGTGTGATTGCAGCACCGCTCATGCAATTTTCTCCTGTTTGAATTTTGTAAAACTTAGTTTGAATTGTCGTAAAGCTTTTTTAATTTGTCTAAATCCGTTGTTCTCTAACTTACGTCCCATTTAGAAACCAAATCCACCGCACACAAGACTTACCAAAAATGCAGGGATTTTCAACGACGGTGCATTCTAAACTAGAAACGTCGGGGATAAGACCAATTTGTGGTGAAGAAACGGGCTAGATTTATTGCGCATTGCGGCATTTTTAAAAATTTGCAATGCGGCAGCTAAATCAGCCCAACTAGTGCAACGCCCTTCTTATAAGCTTTACTGCCCGGGATGATATTGACGCTTCAAGTGCCGCGCGATGTCTTCTGGATAGAACAACACATCCTTAAACTGCGCTTTGCTATACATCTCAGCCTGATCGTTAAAATGAGCCGAGGCAGGATCGCCGCTCTCGCCACCAGCCAATATGCTCTTGGCTTGTATGCGCGGCCCAAAAGAGACTGCTGCGACAAAACTGTTGCCACGATCACCATAGATCCGCTTGGTCGTTTGCTTGGCGACCATGCCATAAGCGGCCAGTGCTCCCCAGTTGCCAGATGCAAAGGGTACTGGCAAGCTAGGTTTATTATCGTCATAGCTGGCATTAATATCACCTGAGAGTCGCTGGAAACGATTAATTTCACCCCAAGGCGTTTGCCAATGGCCAAAATCTCTTTGTAAGCGCTGACTAGCACGTTGCAAGCCAGCGAGCAGGGCGGAGGCTGGCAGGCTAGGTAAATAGTCTACTGCCGGTATATTTTTGCTACGAGCCTCAGCACCATGCGTCTGCACCAAGTCTTGCGCCCAATAAATCGCCAGCGAAGTGGGACTCGATTCTAAAGTCGCACGCAAGTCCCAAGCTCGCAAACTTCGAATCTGTGCTGCCAGCGCCGGGTCAGGCATCGCGTCATAAGCTTTAAATAAAGGTGGCAACAAGGACTCAAAAGCAGTGAGCTCATTGTCGTATGCGAGCTTGATCATGCCATCGAGTGTCAAATTCTTCGCATCCTTCAACATTTTCACTGCATGCAGGCCACGTGCGTTTTCGCCATTAGTCCACATATAGCGTGGATAATCTTGCAGGCGCGGGCTGTTATTTCCTTCGCCAGTACCGGCGGCGGAAAAAGGCCAGTTATTGGTATTTTGTATCCAGCCATTGGCAGGGTTGAATAATTGGATAATGTCTTTGACCGGATGCAAGCCTTGCCAATCGGCCGCACGTGAACTGCCATCAACCGGGCGCGTCCAATCGAGTTGCGGATGACGACGCGGCACAAAGTCACCGTGAAAATAGGCAATATTGCCATCGCGGTCGGCATACACCGTGTTATTAGACGAATTGGCACGCAGGTCCATCACTTTGGCAAATCCAGCGTAGTCACGTGTCTTGGTACGCAGATAGGATTGCATCAGGGCTTTTACAGGCTCATTCATCAATTGCACAGCGATCCACTTGCCGTCGGCAGCACGCACCACAGGACCGTGATGACTAAAGTAAGTGGTGATCTTGCGGCTAGCCATGCCGCTATTGATTTTGTAGGGGAGGATTTGTTCTACGACTTTTAAAGCTCGTTGTTTGCCTTCAAACAGATAATAATATTTACCGGCTTTTTGACTGACGGTGAGGGCAAACTCATCAATCACATCGGCCGCATTTGAAGTATGCATCCAGCCATTGTATTGATTGAAGCCCTGATAAATAAAGAACTGTCCCCAGGTCACCGCGCCATAAGCGTTCAAACCTTGTGAGCTGGTGACCTGCACCTCAGGACGGAAGTAGAACGAGGTATGCGGATTAATCCATAACATCGCCTGACCATTTGCGGTGCGAGATGGTGCGATCGCAAAACCGTTAGAACCACGTGGCTCTGGCATCACAGGATCTGTATTCAGAGCGGTTAACTCGGGGCGCTTGCCATACAAAGATTCTAATTGTGTGAGATTGATCGATTCGATATCGCCACCAATACTACCTTCACTAAATGCCAAGGCCATCCACGGTTCAAAATGCGTGATCAAACGAGGCTTCACTTCGGGATGGGTATGCAGATAATAATTCAAACCATCAGCAAACCCATTCATCAGGGCTTTGAGCCAGGCGGGGCTAGCCGCATATTTGGCTTGCAAGTCCTTAGGCTGGATAAATAGCTTCATGCGTAAGTCACGCCAGATCTCAGCCTCGCCTTCCACCTCGGCCAAACGTCCCAACGCATTGATGTAATTTAATTCTATGCGTTTGAAATCATCTTCTGCCTGCGCATACAATAATCCAAATACCGCATCGGCATCACTCTTGCCGACCACATGCGGAATACCCCACTTATCACGCGAGATCGTGACTTTCTGCGCTGTGGCTTGCCATCGTGCCAGATCCTGCGACACCGCAACTGGCGCACTTTGTGCAGTAGCGATGTGCAAACTGGCGTACAGTAAAAAGCCTAAACTGGCGACAGTCTTACTTAAGGTAAAACTCATTTTTTGGGTTGTGGTTCTCTTGGTCTGGGGATTTAACATCTGCGTGCTCCTTTGCTTGTTTTTGTTCTAGATTTCCCTGCGAAAGGCTAACACAAGTCACTCCAATTATTAATCGCAAACTTGCAATCACAAATAAACAAGGCCGAAAATAAAACAGGCACCGGATTGCTCAGGTGTCGGTGTTGTAAATTGGACTCGATCGCCTTGTTCTTATCCCAAGCGGAGAACGGCTTTTTGATGATGCCGGTTTTTGCGGGATCGCCATTTTTAGTAGCGATCACGATCTGTTCTACCTCTTTCGCCGCCTATTTGATGATCAGAGATACTAGCGAAAACTCGCGCGGACAAACTTCTCCAAAAAAAAGTTCAATTTTTAATTTTCAAAAAATGTTGAACTAGCGTTTTCTATTCCAGTCGAACTGCGCACAAATCAAGAGAATTTCAGCCATCTTCTTGGCGCGAATTCATTTTTGTCGCATACCTTTTTTGCGTCCCCAATCCATTCAGTCTTGCTTGCTACAGACAGGTATTACCTTCGATTTTTCAAGGGTCTGATGCCTATCTCATCACGCCTGTACTTTGGAAAAACCGGTATGCGTAGATTTCAACAATAAAAAAAGGCAGATCATGAAACACACAACTAATTTACCGAGCTCGTTCAAGAAGAAAATTAACTATCTCTTGACAAGAGCTCCCTCAGATCGGGTGAAAACCTTCTCCCTTGGCATGATTTTGTTAGCCAGCACTTTAGGTATCAGCAATGCTTCTCTAGCGGCGGAAGCTTTGCAAATTCCGAGAGCCAATAAGCCTCCCGTTTTGGCCGACTATGTGGCCAAGATACCGGCAGACCACGGCGTCGAAGTAAACAATTTTCGTCAATACAAACCCGGCAATGGCACACCAGCATCACAAGACAGCAAAGCCTACTTGTCCTACGACGACAAACACTTCTACGCGGTATTTGTCGTCAAAACGGATCCTAAAAACGTGCGAGCGAATATCGCCAAGCGCGAAAACATTATGGGTGACGACGAAGTTGTTTTAGAGCTAGACACATTTCACGATAAACAACGCGCCTTTGTATTTCATGCCAATCCTCATGGCGTACAGTTTGATGGCAAGCGTACCGAAGGCTTAGGCATCGATTTTAATTTTGATACCCAGTGGCAGTCGGAAGGCCAGCTTACTCAAGATGGTTTTGTCGTCAGCATGGCAATTCCATTTAAGAGTTTGCGCTTTAATGCCTCGGATGTGCAGAACTGGGGCATCGCGGTGGGACGTATCGTGGGTGGTATTAATGAATGGTCATTCTGGCCTTACATTACGGACAAAGACGCAAGTTTTGTCGGGCAAATGGCAGAAATTTCTATCCCAGCAAAATTGACACCCGGGCGCAATTTTCAATTGAACCCCTCTTTATTTCTCGGACAGAAAAAGCTCTTAAACAGCAGCAATCCAAACGCACCCATATGGCAACAAGAAAATAAGTCGCGTCCGGGACTGGATGCAAAATGGGTACTGAGCGAAGCGATGGCGCTCGATTTAACCTTAAATCCTGACTTTAGCGAAGTGGAGTCCGACGAACCTCAAGCGCTGGTGAACAAACGCTATGAAGTCTTGTTTCCAGAAAAACGGCCCTTCTTTTTAGAGAACGCCGGCATGTTTCAAACGCCGCAAAATCTATTTTTTTCACGTCGCATCATAGAACCGAAAGCGGGTGCGCGGATTACCGGACGTGAAGGGAATTGGTCATTCGGCGGCCTGGCGATCGACGATGCAGCAGTCGGCAAATTACTGCCAAGCAATCATACCAGCTACGGCGATAAGGCCAATATTTTGGTTGCCCGTGTACAAAACGATTTTGCAAAAGGATCAAATCTCGGTGCCATGTTAACCGAACGCCGCCTCGGAAATATCAGCAACTCGGTCGCCAGTTTTGATCTGCGCCATCAATTAGATAAAAACTGGAATATCGCCGCTCAACTCGCGCACAGTCAAACGAAAGAAGGCGATGCGATCAATCTAAATGACAACCTGGGTTTCTTTGAAATTAAACATACAGGACGCAATTTTCTATTCACCAGCCAATACCTCGATATCGGCGAAAAATTCGATAGGAAACTCGCCTACCTGCCACGTAATGATATCCGTCAATTCTCACAACAGATTCGCTATATCTGGGATTTCTCCGAGCCACTCGTCTTCAATCAAGCGGGGCCACAACTCAAAGCCGTGGTCGCACGCGATCACAATAATGTCGTACAAGACTGGAGTCTCGAAAGCGCCCTGATTTTACGCACTAAATTTGCGACGGACATCACTTTGGTCAATCTGAATTCCTACGAATTATATGAAGGTATAGGTTTTCAAAAATACGGTAATGGCATCGGCATTGTGTCCGAACGACTCGACTGGTTAAGCGTCAATTTTGTGACGGGCACCGATAAATTGATCAATTATGTACCCGCAAAAGGGCAAGATCCTAGTCTGAATAAAGCGCGTGATTTTTCCTTGACCTTGGGCTTCAAACCGCACTCACAATTGCGTATCGATGAGACCTTGCTCTACAACGACTTACGCAGTATGCGAGCAATCGGAGGACAAGCTGCCGACAGCAGTATCTATCGCGACTTGGTATTCCGCACTAAGATCGCCTATCAGCACAATCGTTTCTTGGGGGTACGTCTGGTGCTCGACTATCATAATCTGCAAACTAACCCTCTTTTAAGTGGCATAAAATCGGGTAAGCAATTGAATAAAGATCTGCAGCTGAGCTATGTCTTAGGTCCAGGAACCACGGTATATGCAGGCTATGCTGATCGACAAGAAAATCTGGCCTTGGTTAGTAATCCACAGCGTGTGGTACAAACTGACAAACTAGATCTATTAACTGGTCGCAGTGTATTTGTGAAATTGAATTACCTGTTCCAACTATAGACGGATGGACGATACAAAAAAGGAGCGGCAAAAATAATTTTCTGTCGCTCCTTTTTTTATTTGAGACTGCGCTTAAGTCAGCTCTTAAGCAATAGCATGCCAAGGGGTAAGTGCATTTTTCTTGGCGCTGTACTTGTAATAGCTCGCCATACTGAACCCAAACAATGATCCTGCAATGACTACCGCCGTCAAGATGTTTGCAGCAGCCATATTTTGGCTCTGCCACAACATCAGATACATCAACACTCCCCAAATAATACCGAACATCGTCCCCATCAAAATGGCATTCCCAAAAAAGGAATTGTAATGCGGCGGTGGCACTTTAAGACCGAGGTGATGGATCAAACGAATTAGCGGCGGATAGTAATTTGAGCGCCAGATCTTACTGCGCTCAAGTTCGTTTAATGCAAATGCATATTTGTCTTCGAAATTCATTTTTTCCTCACTTTAAGAATGCCGTTAAATCTAAGGCGTACATATAAACAATTTTACCTGTCCAGTCACTTGCGCTGGCGCCAGTGAAATCGTCGGCTTAATCTTGGGCAATGCCGTCAATATTTCTGATTTCGTCGTCATCAGATCGCGTTGTATGTCAATTTTCTGATGCGCCGTATAAATAAAATTTCCCAGGAACACGGTCTCAGATTCAGGTGCAAAAAAGACGCGCTCTTGCGTAATAGCTGTGGCCGTACTCCAGGCACCAAAAACATAATGACCCGCTGGTACCTCAAAGGCAAAATACTGTATCGCACCGGGGGTACCCGATACCAAAACTTGGGCACGATCAAGATGCCAACAATCGCCTTTTATCGCCTGTTTTTTTATATCATAAGCATCCACGCTAAACATCATTTGAGGAGCACTCCAGGCAGTGTCGAGACGCACACCGTAAACGATCACCGAAGTATCCGACTGCGGCACACCGCCGCGATCTAAGCGACGGACACTATTCATAAGGCAGGCGGTGAGCTGAGAGAGCAGGCCAAGAATAATGCCTATACGGATAATCGTTTTGATCGTCATAACCAGAAAAATTGACTGAAAGTTAGGGGTAAAAGCTACTGCCGTCTTAGTTCTAAACGTAAATGTAGGAAAGGAATAATCAATGGCGAGCCGAAGCCTAGCAGACCTACATATCGTCTGACCTCATGTCCAATATTCATTAACGCAAGCAATACAATACCGGCGGACGCTATGCCGCCTGCCGCAGCAAGGAACCAAAATAGTGGTTGAACCCGGCGCAAACTACTTGAACCACCCAACCAGAACGCCAACATGAGCCGCCAGCCAGCGATTAAGGCCATGGTACTTAAGAGTATGATGAGCGCCACGAACCATGCTTTAGGCTCTATTATCGCAGTAAAGAAATGTGAAGCCCAAAGCGAAAATAAAACGGTGATGGGAAATACCAAGAACAAGGCCTCAAGCGCAAGGAGAAATTTACTGATCGTTATTGGCATGGTGTATTGATAGTCGATAGATCTTCTGTTCAAATTTCTTCGTAAAACGTCATCAAATTTTTGTCTTCATCGACGATCCCAAACTCCAAACTACCCCAAGGTTTTTCGGCCAAGCTGGCGTTCGGATGTACTATTTTTTCGCGCTGACATTGTTCGTATAAGTCTTGTATCCCTCGCACTTGAATACGACAGGCGGTCGCCGCTGGAATGGCTGGGTCCTGACACGCCCAGAAATGCAGACCAATGCTGTCTTTACGCAGCACCGCGTATTCATTCTGGGCTGCATACAAGGTCGTGAAGCCAAGTTTCGTTTCATAAAATACGACTGTTTTGGCGATGTCTAAGGAAGCAAGTATGGGCGTAGCGGATAGAAACTCGGTCATGCTAGTCATTTAAAGTCCTTATCAATAAATTTGATATATCGCATCTTAGATTTAATTTGGCATTCCGTCTTCAGGATTTTTCAAAGCCGCTTCGAACTAATATCAGACAGCAAAGTCCAAAGAATTCAATTTCTTCCAGGAGACTCGAATGTTGTTCAAATCACTTACTCATTTTTCGCGCTTCGCCTTGTGCGCCTTACTCATCTCAGGCAGTGGATTTGCCCAAGAATCAAAAGCGCCACGCGCAGAGGATGTTACTAGCATAGATGGATTGATGCGCGCTTATTATGAAGTTGTTTCTGGCGGGGCAGGCGTGGCGCGTGATATGCAGCGTGATTTATCTTTACATCATCCAGAGGCCGCTATTTTTATTCATACCCGCAATGCCAACAAAGAACGTGTATTAAAACGACACACGGTGGAGGAATATCACAACAACTCCAAGCCCTTCTTTGATGGCGGCTTCTTTGAAAATGAAATTAAGCGTGAAGTAAAACGCTTCGGCCATTCCATCCAAATCTGGAGCACTTACGAAATGCGCAGAACGCAAGATGGTCCGGTGATAGGCCGGGGTATTAATAATTTGATGCTGAGTTTCGACGGCAAACGGTATTGGATTTTGGCGGAGACGTGGGATGATGAAAGCAAAGCAAATCCTCTTCCGTGAATGTCGCTAAAAGAAGAACTCTCAAGCAAGATTAGCTCCAGGAACGGCTCTGTAGGTGGCATGGCCTTGCTGTGCTGCATCGCTCTCGCTGCGCTGTGCCGTATCGGATTAAACCCAGATTTTCCATTAGGCGCGTCTTCGACGCTATTTGAGCGCTGGCGGCGCATTTTCGGTCATTTTTTTCGTTCTTCGTTGCAAATAGCTAGCTATTTGCGCCTCATTCACGTAAAAACTGCCTCGAAAAGTGCATCCACCATCGCCTCAAATCCCAATGGAAATTCTGGGTTCAATTGCTGTAACGCCGCTCGGTACTTTATGCCTGCTTCAATGTGAATCAAAAAAGAATTGGCATGTAAGGTTCGCCTCCTCACATGTAAGTTCACATCGCTTAGTCCTTCCCTTTTCGCCGTCCTCTGGCGTGATGAACATTTTGAACGATGGCACAGGTTTTGCTGTGTTGATACTGGGTACAAGAAGGCCGAGCCCTTCAGTGTTTATTTCAATCAGAGGAAAGCTATGGACGATCTATTTAGAATCAGGCTAGACCTATCAAAGAGCGTAACGATAGGGGCGCGGGTACGCGCTGCATTTACGCTGACGAACTTGAGTGCGGTGGAACAAAAAGTTTTGATTTGGAATACACCATTGGAAGGCTTGATGAGTGATTGCTTCCACATCACTTGTGCGGGAAACAAACTCAAATACGATGGTAAATATGTCTTGCGGGCACCAGTGCCAAGCCCTGACTGTTACGTCACCATCGCAGCGGGTGCATCGGTCGCGACTGAGTTTGATTTGAGTGATGCCTATTACTTCGACCAAGTTGGCACATATCAAGTTGAGGTCGCCTGCAAGCTGGTGTTACTTGATGATGTTGCCTCTGCTACCGCACCCGCGGTACAAAAATTTAGCACCAGCATCGAGGTCACAAGCGCCGATGCCGCACCGCGAAAAACGGAAGGCATGGCACATAGAAACTTAGCAAGCAGCGCACTCTCGGCGCTCGACGCGAGTGCGCCTTTGACACCGACAATCAGCGGTGGCACGACGGAGCAGCAGGGGGCGTTGGGGATGGCATGGTTGAATGCCTATAGCTTTCAGATTCGCTCGATCAGCGCTTTAGCGACAAGCAAGAATGACTCCATCTTTACCGCCGTGTTTCAAGTGCCGGCCAACGCGGATAACAAGGCGACCGTATCGGGCTATTACAGCCAGATGCAAACGGGCATGGGTAGCACGACTTTTAGTTTGACGATTAATCCGACTCAAGACGGTGGTGCTATCGCTTACACCTACTTGAATAGTAGTCAAATCTGGTTCAATCCCTCCTTTTTTGGTTTTCCGCCATTGCAAGGGGATTTCAGTCAGGCGGCAATAATGGTGCATGAGCTATCGCATGCAGTTTGCTCGGCACCTGATTGCAGCAACGCCATGTTTTGCTCCTACAACATCGGATATTTTTCAGCGAGGGTTAGCACCATGCAATATAGTTTAACTTTACCTAAAGGCGTCATCGTCGTCAGAGGCGGTATTTTCACGGGCAGCAATACCACCGCAATTTGGTCGCCTTGTAATCCCAACGAATTAGGTGGTTGGTTGGATGGCGACCAACTAACCGTAGTATGCACCTTTAACTTGAATCCTCCGATCTCACCACAACCGGGCGCAGGCGAATACGCAGGCCTGTGTGCTGGAGCGTGTAGTGATACCGACAAGGTCGGTGTTGCCGCGCTAATAAGCCAGGCTACCAGCCTATTTGTTCCTAACTCTGGGCAATTACTCAGTACGAATGGCATCAGTCAAATCACGAGCAATCCCACCGCCACCGCGGACAATATTTTCTACAATGCGCAATCCACCACGGGCAACTTCACACTAACCCCTGCAAGTCGGGGAACTTTGAGTAATTACATTTACCAGTGGACAATGACCTATAACGGCAACAATACCGTGGTCAGCGACGGCACTCATGTAGAGATTGTTTTCGGTTATGGTGATCCTATGAATAGTGAGGTTGATTCTTAATTGTTGGCAAAAAAGAGAATGAAAGCGGTATGCAGAAATGCGTGCCGCTTTTTTTTTTGCGACGAATAAGCGAAATGAAAGGCCGCACACTTTTTGCTCACTTTGCGAAGCACGCCTTTCGCGAGAGCATCCTGTGATTGGCTGGCATATTAGTGATGCTGAATGTCGGCAACCTACCCGAATAGATTTGGGCAATGACTTGGATTGTTGAAGCTAGTCCTTGCATGTCACAAAAAATGATACAGCTCCCACAATTACATCAAAACAGCACCTTTGTACATGTAATCGCTCCCAAAATTACTTGTAAAAATTTGTCAAACAAGCTTGCTTTATCATTAAATTTTGAAAATTGACTAGGTTTTATGCTGGCATCGAAATTGCTATATAAGCTATAAGCTTATTCAACGGCAGGCATTGACTACCAATGAAGAAAGTGAGCGCTAGTTTGAGTGCAGACTCATGAAATCAATGTATTCGTATTGATTGTTTGAGAAATTGAATTAGCGATTTATTTGGTTCTACTTGAAGAGGGCGGAGCCAAAACTATATGAGCGGTTTTTTAATTTTCTAACTTACATTTAAAGGATATTTTATGGCTACTAATACTGCGAGCGTCAAATTTGCTGGCGGCAATATCGTCTTTGTTCAAGGACTTGCAAACGCTTCATACATGCAGGTAATTACCATCACGCCACCGTCTGGGGCTGCTGCTGTTTTCACAGGTAATGGTGAAGGCAATGTGGCAATGGCATTGACGACACCCGGTTTCCTCACGGCCAATAGCAACCCGAAAGGCCAGGCCTCATTTACCCCACCGGGCGGCTCATCCACTTTATCGACTTACACCATTTCCGTCAGCTCAAATGGCAAATCGAATCCGGTAGAAGCGAACTCTTTCACCTCCACATCACCCGCTGGTGGGCAACTTAATATGGCAGTAGTCGTGTCTGAAGATGCTTCAGACAATGACTTCAATGATGGAACTGTCACATTCATGCAGTACACCAAGTCCTGATCAGTAAAGATTTCTTCCTGAGCTGTAACGAATCTCCTTAGCTTACGAGTACGAGCTAAGGAGACGTTCAAAGCAAACTATGAAAGCACTCACCTCGACGATGACATCAAGTCCTATTTCGTCTCTAATTTTTCCAGCAAGGCCAATATCAATCGACGTTCATCAAATGGACTATCAGGCAAAATGATATCCGGTTGCAGCAACACAGGATCACGCTTTCCAGAAGGACGATCTAAGATAAAACGCGGTGCAACTATTTCCAATCGGGTGTTTGGTAAAGTATTGATTTGATTGATGCCGCCTGTCTGCCGAGATCTGACATAGGCGCTTTGTCCAACCAATTGTCCAAATCCGAAATCCTGTACAACATTGCTCAATAACACGGATGAGGAATAGCTTAGCCTGCCGACTAACAAGTATGTCTTTCCCTTAAAAAAGTAGGGATTATTCAGGTCAGGCTGAACCCAGGAATCGACCGAGCCATCGACAATGTCCCCCACTTTTTCCGTACCACTTTGGCGCCCTGCCAATACACGTTTTCGATAAGTGGAGCCATTACGGTAGGTTTTATCGGCGATGTAACGAAGAATGCCATCTTTCCAAAAATTATCATTGCCACCTGTATTCTCGCGAATATCAATAATCAGATGGCTAATCTTATTCTCCGCTATCGTCTTAAATGCTTGTTTGGTAAATTCAAAAAAGACTTTTTCATCTTGTTCCCACATGAAATTTTTGATGGTTAAAAGCGCAGTCTGATTGCTGAGCATTTCAAATCGAAACTGCTGGTCAAAATTATTCGCATCCAACATCGCTTTTGGTAAGCGCTTGATTGCCAGAAATTGCACCTGTGTTGTCGCGCCATCTCGACTGAGCACTAGGTCAAATGATGTTGGTGCACCGTACATTTTGATATACGGCAACCAAAAACGTCGGCTCAATAGATTCGCTTGAAATGCCGGTGTATCGCCAGCCATTCTTGTCAATAACTCTTGCGCGATACGAGTTGCAGGCACGCCGTTAATTTGCTCAATACGACTACCTTTCAGCTCACTCGGGGAGCCATCAAGTGTGTCTCGAATAAAGAGTTGCGTATCGCCATTAGCATTAAGCTCAACGTAAACTTCAAAAGGAAAGAAGCCTTGCCCCATTGCGAGATGGTCTTCCGCTTCCTTGCGCATGTTGGCATACGACACCAATAGATGACCATCAGCGAAATAGGGATTTAGTCGCGTCAATTCAAGCCATGCAGCGTCTTTGCTCATCGGTTTTTGAAAAGCAATTTCTAGCTCTTGATACACGCGTACCAGTTGCTTGAGGTCGGCGCTGTAGGCTAGGTCCGGATGCACTGTGGCGATACTGTTTTTAATAAAAGCTAAGTCCTCTTGCAATTGTGCTGGACTGAACATCGCCTCAGGAGCAGTTCTCTTGAAATCTGGCACCGACTTCTGTTGCCCAAATGCCGTATTTGCCTGGCAAATGGCTACGACCAAACCGCAATATATTGCCAATACAATCTTCTTTACCATCATTCACTTTCTAGTTAACTATTGTAAGAGCCACAACGCCGCTCTTTTTTATAGAATAAGCTAAGCAGGTAAATAGTAAAATTAAGAAATACTTACTCATGAATTAAGGTGCTACTTAATGATCAATAGTGAAGACTTACGTTTCTTTTGCGTTTTGGCTCAACAAGATTCGCTCGCTGCGACCGCAAGGCTACTCAATGTTTCACCGCCATCCATCACGCAAAGACTGCAAGCGATTGAAGAAAAACTACAACTGCAATTAATTAACCGGAAGGGCAGGAAAACCAAGCTCACTGATGAGGGCCGCCATTTCTATGAGCGCGCCAAATTGATCGTGACAGAATTAGAAGATTTAGAATCGTCAATCACAAGCTACAAAAAGGATATCGTAGGACGACTTCGCATCTTGGCACCATTTGGCTTTGGACATGAATTTATTGCTCCGTTGGTAGCAAGTTTTCAAGCCAATCACAACAATTTGGCTGTGGATTTGGAACTATCCGACAATCCTCATCAGTTGAACAAAGAATGGGATATTCTCATTCACATAGGCGAATTACGCGACTCATCGTTGGTGAAAATGGTACTGGCAGCAAATCAACGTTACCTATGTGCGGCGCCAAGCTATTTAGAAAAATATGGCATGCCAACCACCATCGCAGATCTGCACCACCACCATTGCATCGCACTAAGAGAAAATGCGGAGGACGTCACGCTGTGGAAAATACAGGCGCCCAACGAGAAAAAAATGCAATCGATTCGCGTCCATCCCAAGCTAGCCAGCAACGACGGCCGCGTAGTAAAGCAATGGGTATTAAATGGGTATGGAATCATGCAACGTTCCGAATGGGATGTCGCGAAAGAGTTACACGATGGTCGTTTAGTACGACTATTACCTCACCACAAGCTGCCCTCAGCCGATGTAGTTGCTTTACTGGGCTCAAAGGAAGGCAGTCGCTCTGCGCGTACCAATCTATTTTTGTCTGCTCTGAAGCAAGTGTTATCACCGCTGCCATGGCGCGCGTAGCAGGGCGATAAATAAGGAAGGATTAGATTGTGTCACTGAGGAATTCTACATTCTGCATTTTCTACTATTCGTTTTTATCTAAAAAAATGGCTTGCATCACAGTTGAGGCAAGCCGCTTGAATCTAAGTAAAAGATCCGTTGTTCTGGACAAGGTCAAACGTGCTCTTTTCATTTCAATAATAACTGGGGTCAGATAAAATTAAATTTTTAGACTGTTAGCCTTACGCCAGCCAACTGGCCTCCCGATCTTACTCGCTGTCATTCGGCGTCCCGTCAAAATCGAATTATTCGTGGCTTTGCATAGCAGATATTTAATTTGATCTGACCCCAGCTATCCCAAAGATAAACTTTACTTCACTCGTCAGAAAAAAGAAGCCGACAGAATGATCGAAGATATTTACTCAGTTAACTTTGATCCGTATCGTTACAAATGGGTGGTTCAGTAAGATGTTCGCCTAAAGAACTAGAAAAACAAATATAGGAAAATGCATGCACGGTTTAATGAGGGAAGATAGCCAGTAACTGCTCTATACGTTACTCATTTCTAGAATGTCAAATGTAAGGCCTGACCCCATGTTTCTTCTGACCCCATGTTTCTTCTGACCCCATGTTTCTTTCAATCCCATCAATTCGCGGGAATCGGTATTTGGTTCGACTTCTTGACTACTTGGGGCTAATGGGTGCCCGCCGTTTGGTTATGTTTGTGGTTATCTTCTCAGTTATCTTCTGTTACTCTAGAAGGATAGTGGTTGCTGCCTTTCAGTTATGTATAGTTTTTAGTTTGATAGCAATGCCAGCTGGGTTAAATAGTATTCTGAGTTCACGTAATTCGAGCATCTTGTGCTCTTGGGCGGTTTGCTTGTGATTCTCGTTTCTCAACACTCGCGTTGCTTCAGGCGAGGCAAATTGATATATCCAAACTTCATAGTTACTGTCGAAACGTAGAATCTTAGTTTCGCCAAGTCTTTTTGCAACCTCAACTCTATCGCTAATGCCAAGCACGACAGATTGCACAGCCTGATCCAATTGAATTAACTTCGCCCCTACACTTTTAATAGGTACAACAGTTGTATTCGAGACATTGAGTCCTTGTTCGAGCTCTGTTTGTTGCGCTCTTCTAAGGTCACCCGCCATTTTTATTTGACTTATTGTGGTACAGCCTGTGAAGGCTAATGGAATGAGGAGGTAAATGAGTTTCATGGAATGCGACACCTTATTTGACCGGGAGTACAGCGTGCTTGGGCACCAATACAGCTTGCTGGTGGTTCTCCGATGCCCCATCCTTCATATATTCGATCTTGATCAAGGTATCGTTTGGCCAAGACAAATCGCCCAGTGGTAGGTGATAGGTGCGATCTATCATCACTTGACAATCACAAGTTTCAAGATTTTCCTTGTTAAATATTGCCAAGCTATATCCCGCATACAGTCTATCCACAGGAATGTCCATTTTGCGTACACCAGCCTCTAAGCGCACACCGAACAGTGGTTTTTCAGAAAAGAATAAATAATTAGAGTTCTCATCGTTACAAAAATCACTTGTTGCAAATAGCATGTTACGAGTCCACGCAAAATTGGAGATTAAGCCCGCTTCCTTGCCAACTAGGCATGACAATCGCAGATCTCCCAAGCGATAGACGTTTTCGGGGAGACCTGGAGTGCGGACAAGTGCCCGCCAAGTCAGGCTGCCAATCTTTCGATTCGGTCGCACTGAGGCGTCTTCGTTCATCGCCTTTTCGTCCATCTCAAGCGTAAAGCTCGCATCGCTGGCGACATCAATGCTTTTTGAGAAGCTGTCTCCTACCACTTTCAAGCGAACCGTTTCGATATCCACATCTATTTGTCGCGGTAGCAACTTAAAACGTAAGCTAGAGTCAGGTGCCAGATACTTATGCTTTACATAGATGGCTACGCCGCTCATCATTTTGCGAAATGACTTGTCTACAGGATCACGTAAAGTACTGATCGTTATTTTGTGTGCAGTCTCAATCGTTGCCTCAGAATTACTGGTTTGAGGTTTCGCATGGATTTGGTTCGAACAACACAAAAACGTCAAAATGAAAAATATTTTCTTCACTATTTATTCCATGCCTATGCGCATTTTTTAAATAAAAAGTCGATTTGGGAGAGGCTATTGCTACGCCTCTCTTAATCAGTCAAAACAAGCGCAATACTGCTAACTTGATCTTGTTAAGCTTTTCGTTATTATGGTGCAGCAGGACCGCCATTTTTCCACCAGTCCGCAATATCTTGGCCATAGTTATCGATAATCCAACCCACGATAGTTCCAATTGCTGCTCCCGCACCACCAAATATAGAGCCAATTGCAGCACACAAGGTTGTCCACGCTTGTGCAGCACCAGCGACAAAGTCAATCTCTATCAAACTTAATTCTTGCATAATAAACCTCAAAAAAGTAAATCAAAAAACACTAAATTGTCGAAATGGAATTATCTCAACAACAATAGTATTGCTAAAAAAAAAATAGTGTGTCAAGCTATTTCTACTTTTTTTAATAATATTTTTTAATAATTACAATGAGCTCCAATGCAACACCCGCGACGCCACCAAATCCCGTTCGCCCCTTATTTCGTCAGCAAGCACTCAGCCATTTGAGTACCAAACAATACGGCACAGTCATCCTGGCAAAATCATTTAGTCATCGCTTTTTTGCAACACTTTTTGTCTTGATCGCGATCAGCATTGTTGCGTTCTTTGCGCTATTTTCGACCACCCGCAAAGCCCAGACTTCGGGTGTCTTGTTGCCTGATAGCGGTGTGATCAAGGTGATGGCGAACCAAAATGGCATCGTCACGGAGAAACGCGTTAAAGAGGGACAACTGGTGAAAGCTGGTGAAGTCTTGTATGTGTTACGCAGTGAGCGACAAGGGCAGAATTTGAGTCAGGGATCAGCAATAACTGGGGTCAGATTAAATTTAATTTTAGAACTGTCTGACATGCGCCAAGCCAAAAAGTCTACTCACTTTTTTAACTGTCATATGGCATCCCGTCAAAAGCGCATTATTGCTCGTGGCTCAGAATGGCAGATGTTTAACTAAATCTGACCCCAGTTATCCCATGAATTTGTTTAAAATGAGTCGTCTGCAATGCGAGCCACACGGGGTTGGAACCATCATTGGTAGCCACAGATCTGCCCATCACTTGGACGCAAAGCGGTACTGAGATGCTTCTGGAGTAGCGACGCTACTTGGGCGAAAACAGTAACATCATTTTCGCTAGAACCACATGGGTGACTGGTGCGATTCAAACGCAACCACACGGCGAAGCAAAAGGCACGATGACATTTTGAAACAGGCGTGTGATGGCGGATTAAGAATTATCGCGGTAATTTGCGAGTATTTGGTTCGACTACTTGACTACTGGGGGCTAATGGGTAACCCCAGTTACTGCCAGTTATCCAAAAAAAATGGCTTGCATCACAGTTGAAGCAAGCCGCTTGAGTCTAAGTAAAAGATACGTTGTTCTGGACAAGGTCAAAGTTTAAAATATTCAATTATCACAATTCCTAAAAACATACCAACTAATGTACCAATTGCAAACAAGCCTAAGTATGTTGAAGGATTTAAATTTTCTAAGGTTATTTTACCCATTTTAAATATCCTATTAAATTAGATTAAGTCCTCCCAATAAATTGTTTATCGGGAGGAAAATAATTACTTCTGGGAAGTTGACGCCCAATACATTCCTACTGAAGTACCTGCTGCACCAATGTACACCCCCCAAACAAAATATACTACTAGTGGAACGACACCACCAGAAATTCTATCTATTTCACTGCCTTCTAATTCATTCATACTATTTACCTTTTGTCTATTTTGAAGTTGATGCCCAGTACATACCAACGGAAGTTCCTGTCGCACCTATGACCACGCCTGCAATAAAATATATTGCTAAAGGTACGATTCCACCAGAAACACTTAATATGTCAAATTCATTCATTTCCTGCATAAATTTCCTTTTTTACATATTAACTAAATTAAAAAATTTAATCAAAATAGATTATTTAGTAAAATATTTATATGCATAAAAGCCACCCACTACCAATGCGGCCCCTACTACAATCCCTAAACCAACTGCTCCAACCGCCGCCCATCCCGCCGCGGCCGCAGCACCAGTAACCGGTTCACCACCACTAACCTCATCAACCTCAACCATGTTCAATTCTTGCATAATAAACCTCAAAAAAAGTAAATTAAAAAACACTAAATTGTTGAAATAGAATTATCTCAACAACAATAGTATTGCTAAAAAAAAAATAGTGTGTCAAGCTATTTCTACTTTTTTAATAATATTTTTTAATAATTATAATGAGCTCCAATGCAACACCCGCGACGCCACCAAATCCCGTTCGCCCCTTATTTCGTCAGCAAGCACTCAGCCATTTGAGTACCAAACAATACGGCACAGTCATCCTGGCAAAATCATTTAGTCATCGCTTTTTTGCAACACTTTTTGTCTTGATCGCGATCAGCATTGTTGCGTTCTTTGCGCTATTTTCGACCACCCGCAAAGCCCAGACTTCGGGTGTCTTGTTGCCTGATAGCGGTGTGATCAAGGTGATGGCGAACCAAAATGGCATCGTCACGGAAAAACGCGTTAAAGAAGGACAACTGGTGAAAGCTGGTGAAGTCTTGTATGTGTTACGCAGTGAGCGTCAAGGGCAGAATTTGAGTCAGGGATCAGCGCCTGTTGATGCGCAGAAGGCGATCTCCGGCATATTGCAAAAGCGCCGCGACAGTTTTGGTGCTGAGTTAAAACAATCGAGTACGCAGTCGCAGCAACGTCTGGCAGCCTTGCAACAGCGTCTCGCCGACATCCGCTCTGAAGCGCAACGAGCCGAGACGCAGATTGTTTTGCAGCAACAGCGTGTGACTTTGTCAGAACAAAATGTGAAACGTTTTAAAGATTTGCAGGCGACCAATTTTATCTCTGCCGCGCAATTACAAGATAGACAGGCTGAACTGATTGATCAGCAACAGCGTCTGGCGGACCTACAAAGAGTGAAGGCGAACAATCAACGTGAATTGAACAGTACTGAGGCAGAGTTGAATGACGCGCGCATTGCTGCGTTACGCGAGCAAACTAGCTTGCAACGTAGTGCGGCAGGTGTCGAACAAGATCTCCTTGAAAATGAATCACGGCGCGAGTTTGTAGTGACCGCCGCGCAAGACGGTGTGGTGACTGCGATGACGGCGGAGCCAGGCCAAACTATCGCGGCCAATCAAGCGCTGGCATCGATTTTACCTAGCGGCAGTATGCTGGAAGCAGAAATTTACGCACCATCTCGTTCTATCGGTTTTGTGAAACCAGGTATGCAAGTTTTGCTTCGCTATCAGGCTTATCCTTATCAAAAATTTGGTCAATATGCTGCCACTGTGCGCGAGGTGGCGAGTACCTCTTTGCGTCCTGAAGAGTTAGCACTGCCGGGTGCTGCTAACGGCGCGAATGGCGAGCCTGTGTATCGCATCCGTTTGACACTAGCGAAACAAGATGTATTGGCGTATGGCAAATCCTTGCCTTTGAAATCGGGCATGTTGGTCGATGCCAGTATTTTGTTGGAGCAAAGACGTTTGTATGAATGGGTGTTGGAGCCTTTGTTTTCTATTTCTGGGCGGATGTAGTTGATGTAGTGATGTAATTTTGAGTGCCCGTCAGTCAACAGTACCGATATCTTTCACGACACTGGATTCCCGCTAAAAGCATGCGGAAATGACGATCTTCAAATGGCAGGCTTGCTCACGCCATTCTTCGATCAATGAAGTGCGCTTACCCATTTCGATATTTCAACATTTCGTTACTTCTATTTCTCAATATGCGATGTAATTTCCCATGACTCAACTTTCTTTTTCTTTCTGGCGCAACCAGCGTCTGCCGGTTTTATTGCAAACCGAAGCGGCTGAATGTGGTTTGGCTTGCTTATGTATGGTAGCAAGTTATTGGGGTCACAAAACCGATATCGCCAGCATGCGTCGGCGCTTTTCTGTGTCATTAAAGGGTGTCACGCTCAAGGGCTTAATGGCGATGGCGCAAGGCTTGGCCTTGCAAACCCGCCCTTTAAAATTGGATATGGAGCACTTACCCGAATTGAAGCTACCCTGTGTTTTACATTGGGACATGAATCACTTTGTCGTGTTGAAATCCGTGTCCACAACACATGCAGTGATCCACGATCCAGCCGTAGGCGAACGTCGTTTGCCGTTAGCGGAATTCGCAAAACACTTTACCGGCGTCGCGTTGGAGCTAACGCCTACCGCAGAGTTCACTAAAAAAGTTGAAGTACAAAATTACTCTTTACTGTCTTTAATGGGTCGGGTCATTGGTTTAAAGCGCGGCCTAATCCAAATCTTATTATTGGGCTTGGCGCTGCAGGTTTGTGCACTAGTTGCGCCGTTCTACATGCAGTGGCTGGTGGATGAAGCATTGCTAGCAGCCGATCGGGATTTAATCACAGTACTTGGTTGCGGGTTTTTACTGTTAGTGGTGATACAGACCAGCATAGGTGCGGTGCGCTCTTGGGTGACGACCGTACTGGCGACGAATTTGAATTTTCAGTGGCTAGGCAATGCATTTGCCCATTTGATGAAACTGCCATTGCCGTATTTTGAAAAACGTCATACCGGCGATATTGTGTCGCGCTTTGGTTCTATCCAGACCATACAGCGCAGTCTGACTACGCAGTTTGTCGAAGGTGTGATTGACGGTGTGTTGGTCATCGGTACCTTTATTATGATGCTGCTGTATAGCCCGATCTTGGCAGCGGTTGCTTGCGTCGCCGTCGTACTTTATATCTTGCTGCGCTGGACGATCTTTCGCGCGATACGAGAAGCCACGGCAGAACAAATCATCCATGCGGCGAAACAGCAAACCCATTTTATGGAATCGATACGCGGCGTGCAAAGTGTGCGTCTATTTTCTCGCGCTGAAGAGCGTCGTAGCGGCTGGATGAATGCCTTGGTCGATCAATTTAATGCAGAATTACGCATCGCAAAATTGTCGGTGTCTTATCAAACCGCGAATAATTTATTATTTGGTGCTGAACGCGTCATCGTCATTTGGCTCGCGGCCTTGGCCGTGCTCGACAAACAATTTTCGGTAGGGATGTTATTTGCCTTCATTAGTTATAAAGACCAATTTAGCCAACGCATGGCAAGTTTGGTCGATAAATTATTTGAACTGCGCATGATGAAGTTGCATGGAGAAAGGGTCGCTGATATTGTCATGACCGAAGCGGAAGAAGAGACTCAAGATGTCGAGATAGATGCGGAACATATCGTGCCCAGAATTGAATTTCGCCATCTTTCATTTCGTTATGCCGATAGCGAGCCCTATGTTCTGAAAGATTTAAATTTAACGATTCCTGCGGGACAATGCATCGCGGTTACGGGGCCTTCTGGCTGCGGCAAGACCACCTTGATGAAATTACTCTTAGGTTTGTTAGAACCGAGTGAAGGTGAAATTCTGATCGGTGAAGAGAAAGTCGCTCTGCCTTTGAGGCAATTGGGCATGAATAATTACCGCCAATTGTTGGGGACGGTGATGCAAGACGATAGCTTATTTGCAGGCTCCATATCTGACAATATTTGTTTCTTCGACCCAACGCCTAATCAAGAACAAATCGCGGCCTGTGCGCAATTGGCGGCCATTCATCCCGAAATTATGGCAATGCCTATGGCCTACAACACCTTGGTCGGCGATATCGGTACAGGTTTATCGGGCGGACAAAAACAAAGGATTTTGCTGGCACGCGCCTTGTATAAAAATCCGAAACTGTTAGTGCTCGATGAGGCGACTAGTCATCTTGACGTATGGAATGAACAAGCAGTCAATGCCGCCATCAAACAAATTCCACTGACCCGCGTCATCGTTGCGCACAGACCTGAGACCATAGGCATGGCGGAGCGGGTTGTGGTGTTGCAGCAGGGAGCTATCGTGCAAGATGTGCCTCAAACAAATACAGCCACTACACAAAAGCCGACTGAGACAAATACGCCAGAATAATTGATCTATAGCGCAAACTCGCAATCACATAGGTTTAAAGCGCCAAGCGTAGGCCTGGCTTACCTTCAATATCTCTTTGGTACCACGCAATTCCACCGTGATTTTGCCGAGCTCATCGCGATGCGCTTTGGCGATAGCTTCGGCGCGAACGACGACGCTGCGGTGGATTTGCCAGAATATTTCCGGATCTAAGCCGTCGATGATTTCTTTGAGCGGTTTTCGCACATGCGCTTCATCATCGGTACAGACGACACGCGTGTATTTTTCATCTGAAGTGAAGAACAAAATTTTATCAATCGGGAACATCTTAATCGTGTCACCAACACTGGCACTGATCCAGCGTATCCGTTCCGCTGTTTGAGGACGTAGGCGCTTGTCTAGTTCTTGCATCAGTTGACTGAGATCGGATGGCGCGGCTTTACTTGCCATGCGTTCTTTGAGGCGCGTAATAGCGTCGACTAAACGTTCACGCGAAATTGGCTTTAACAGGTAATCAATCGCACCAGCAGAGAAAGCTTCTAGCGCATGATTGTCGTAGGCGGTCGTGAATACCGCGTGGCAACGTCCTTTGGTCGCATTCGCGACATCGAGTCCTGTCATACCTGGCATACGGATATCGAGAAAGGCGATGTCGGGACTGTATTGATGGATCGCTTCTAGCGCTTCGGTGCCGTGCTCACATTCTGCCAGTATCTCTAATTCTGGCCATAATTCTGCCAACATACGGCGCAAGTCTTTACGGGGTAGATCTTCGTCATCGGCGATAATCGCAGTCGTCATGGGAACTCCTTTTGTGACAATTTACGGTAGGACATTATTGGGTAAGCTGGACTCACTAATCAAAAGCGAATTATGCGATCAAGGGAATCACAATACTAGCCGTCACGCCGCCTTCAGGACGGGCTTTTAACACTAAACTGGCACGGGTACCGTACATGGATTCCAGGCGCTCACGGATATTTGCCAATCCTATGCCAGAACCAGAAGTCGTGCCGCCAAAACCAACGCCGTTATCGCTGACAGCCACTTCCAGTTTTTCTTCATCGTCCTGATCAAAATAGCGCGCACTGACACTCACGTGTGCTGGCCCAATTTTTGGTTCTACTCCATGTTTAATCGCATTTTCTACCAAAGAAATTAGTAACAAAGGCGGGAATGCGGCGTCCTTTAATTCGGATTCTACGCTGTAAGTCAGACGAGGAATCCGCGCTTGCATCAAACCTAGATAGGCACGTGCCGCCTCTAATTGCTTAGCCAGGCGACCTTGCTCAGAGCTGCCATCGCCGCGCATCTGGGGAATGGTGGAGCGTAGATAATCGACTAGGTGATCGACTATCGCGGTAGCCCGTAAAGGCTCCGTCAAGATCGCCGATCGTACACCGGCTAATGTGTTAAATAGAAAGTGCGGCTCTACTTGGGCAACCAGAACCGAGAGGCGCAATTCGGCTTCACGACGAGCGTCTTGTGCACGCTTTAACTCTTGTTGGCGCAGTGCTTCGGCTAAACGTTTACGTTGACGGAAAAATACTAAGAGGTCAAAAAAGCTACTCCAATAAAGACAGCCTATCGTCAAAGGTGTCCATTTCAACAAAGTGATAATGCCATTGACCAGCGGGCCGCGCTCTAACTCTTTTTGTTTTTCAGTTTTTTCGTTGACCTCTATCTTCTTGTCCTCAGGCTTGGCGACTTCCTTAGTTGCCTCCGCAGTCGCCGAAGGTGTTGCAGATTTAGTTTGAGCAGGCGCGGTAATTTCTGTCTTTTTATCCGCTGATTTCAGGGCGTAATTGAAGCCAAGATGGGTAACATAGCCTATCGAAAAGCTTAGAGCCAGCCCTAAAATCAAAGCCAAGACTATGCCTATCGATTCTTTGCGTTCAGAATAGCTTTGCAGGCGAACCCAAACTGCCATCGCCTGTCCGATTAAAAACAGACAGGTTGCACCAACAAAAAAAGGGACGGTCCAGATGAAGAAGAGGCTCACCCGCTCGGTGGTCAATAAAACAATACCTAACATCACCACGAATAAGATGGATAAGGTACCACCAAAAGCGATCGCCCGATGACGGAACCAAGTACGTGAAAAGACGGGGTAGTTACGATAGCGATTAAGCCAGGTGTCACTTTGTATCGAGACTTCAGCCGGTAAGGCCTGTTCAGACATCAGTGATTGAGGACTTGAGATAGTGGTATTCATAAGAGGCTCCTGGCGAATTAAGGATTACTGTATGCCAGATAGTTTGCGTGAAGTAAGAATGCGATGAAATTAGCTAATCGCAGATGAAATCGAATATGCGGAGGACGGATCAAGCCGGGTTTGCGGATTGGTCGGTTTGATTGGTGTCAGTCGACGTATTTTCTGCCGATTTCTGCCGGCTTTGAGAAGCGATACGCAGTATGGTATTACGAATAGAGGTCAAAACCGCCACCGCATTAAATGGTTTTACAATAAATCCAACCACCCCCCGAGTTTGTGCCGCTTGTATAGTGTCAGCATCCATTTTTGCGGATACCAAAAAAATCAGCGCTTTAGGCAATTGGGCGCGCAAATTATCTAATAAGGCCAAACCGTCATTATCCGCCTCGCCGATATCGACACATATGATTTGCGGTTGTAGCTTGACCATTTTGGCCAGATTCGTAGAGCTAGGATTACCATCACCGACCACCTCATGTCCGCCGCTAGCCAGCACCGAACCTAAGAGATTACGGGCAACGGCTTGGTTATCAAGTATGTAGGCTCTTAGCATGGGGAATTTGAGTAGAAACGATGCTAGACATCATAAGTCAAAAATCATCAAGGAACCAAGATATTCCGCCGCACAGGTCAAAGACCAGCTCATTTTGCTGTCGGTTTCGCATTCTTCACATAACGTAACAACCACTGATCCTGCTCCCACAACATATGCAGTAGCGATTCCCTGGCCCGATAACTATGACTTTCATAAGGCAACATGACTAAGCGTGCCGGCGTGCCTAAACCTTGCAAAGCCTGATACATGCGTTCGCTCTGCATAGGAAAAGTACCGGGATTATTATCATCTTCGCCATGTATCAATAGCAAGGGCACATCAATCTCATCAGCGTAGTTAAACGGCGACATCTCTTGATAAGTATCTATCGCCTTCCAATAATTTCTATCTTCCGCCTGAAAACCAAAGGGCGTCAAACTGCGGTTGTAAGCGCCGGAACGGGCAATTCCAGCACGAAACAAACTGGTGTGCGCTAACAAATTCGCGGCCATAAATGCGCCGTAGCTATGACCACCAATTGCAATTTTTTGCCTATCCGCCACGCCTAAACGCACGACTTCATCGACCGCCGCTTCGGCATTCATCTTAATTTGCTCGATAAAGGTATCGTTGGGTTCTTTACGGCCTTCGCCCACAATAGGCATGGCAAACCCATCCAAGACGGTATAACCGCGCGCCAACATGACTTGCGGCCCCTGCACATTGATACGATTAAATTTGTACGGTGAGCTGGTAACCTGGCCCGCAGTTTCCGCGCTCTTGAACTCACGTGGGTAAGTCCACATCAACATCGGGCGCGGACCGTCCCGCTTTGGGTCATACGCGGGTGGCAAATACAAAGTCGCACTGAGACTTAAACCATCCTGACGTTCATAGTGCAACTGCCTCTTTTGTATGCCGCGCAATTGCGGTGTCGGATGAGGGAAGTTGGTCAAAGCTTTAGGCGTCGCGTTGCTACTAAGGTTACGCAGATACAAATTTGGACGTTCATCTTGCGCCTCACGGCTAGTAATCAACTGAGTTCCCTGATCATCAAGCACACCCAGCACCTCTTCGTAGTACGGTGCCTTAGAACGCCATAAGCGTATCGCCTTTTCAGTCGGCAAATGGTATCGGTCTATAAAGGGACGATCCCCTTCTGGACTGGCACCGGTGCCAATTAAGAACATGGATTGTTCATCGCGAGTCAGGCGAATCACCGAGCGGCCATACTGGTTCAATTCCATCAAGGGCACGCCCGGATTGGCGTATTGATCCTCGGACTTACGTGCAAAGAGTAATTCGGGTTTGGTATATGGTGCGCCGGGCTGTATGCGCCACGTACGCACTTCTCGTGTCTTGCCCCAGTTTTCTGTCACCAAAGCCAAATGATCATTACCCCACACCACGGAATTAAAGCGCCATGCCATTTCCATTACTTTTTGCGGTGCGCCACCAAACGGCACGCCGTGCTGCATCAAGATATCGTGTACTTTAATATTGGAATCGGGATCACCGCCGCCTTGTGCTTCTAGCCAATATAAAGTGGCTGGCTGATCATTACGCCAGGCAAAATTGCGCGGGCCTGCTTGTACCGCATCATTCGCACTAGGCAATCGTTCACGCATAGGTAGTTCTGCGATGGTTTTCAACTTCTTCCCATCGACACCCCACACCTCAATCAACTGACCAAAGCGCTCTAAAGGTAGTTGATAAGAATAGGGACGTTTGATTTGCGTCGTTAATACCCATTTGCCGTCGGGCGAAGCCAGCACTTTGGTCAAATTCATCACGGGGCCAAAGCGTCGCACATTGCCTTGTACAGTGACCATCGCCAACTGTGTTTGCAATTGCCAATCCAGCATATCGGCATCATGTGGATTTCTGAGTAAGTCGGGATAAGTCCGGGTTTGTGCTAATTTGCCGCCACGGGTTTCCTGCATAGAAGGACCCGCCGGCACCTGACTTTCACGTGGTGCTGGTTTTTGCGCCCGTGGTAATAGGCGAACCAATAATTGATCCGCTTGCCCATTGCCGCTGACCCAGGAAAATCCCGCGCTCGTCACGGCGTTCAGTGGTTCGTCTATCAGCTTGTGCGCACTCGCGGTTTTGACGTTCAACAACCACAACTCGACCCCACGCTTGCCCCAACAACTAAAAGCCAGCCAACGTTCATCGGCCGACCACGCCATATCTGCAATCTGCACTCGACTCGGCAATCCGGTCACTTTGCGCGTGGTGCCACTAGCGATTTCTAATAAACTCAAGCCATCACTAAAACTGGTACGGCTGGCAGCGCGCAAGCGCGGATGCACACGCAATCCCGCCAGTTTCAATTCTGGCTGAGCGATTTCGGCGATGCTCGGTAAGCCAGGGATGCTGATTAACAAGCCCATCTTATTTAATGGGCCAAGGCGAAACTCAGGGCCGCGCGGCGCATCAACCAAAACCTGTAGCTCAGGAGCGGGGATCTGATATTTGCTATCACTAGCTAAGCTGATTGGACTGACGGCAAAGCTCAGCGCCAGTGCACAGGAAAACACTTTCGCTTTCGCAAAAATCTGCGATGAGGCGGACAAAAAACCATGTGACGACATTGATGTCATCCTTCTTGACTCAAGTGAAACCTCGGCATTAATGCGAAGTTTCGGCGATTGCTAAACAAATTACCCTCGTTCATAAACAAGGGCATACTTTATGGTGTTTACCTTGATAAATTTGACAAGCTAAAGACACATTTGACGCGACTTTCTCACAATGTGTCGTATTTTGCCGCAATACGGCGATCAAAGTCAGTTTAATTAAACCGAAGCAGGAACATAGTTGGAAAATTATTATGTAAGACCATAGCAAACCATAGTTAAAATTTTAAGTGCAACAGCGCTGCCAGAAAGTATGAATCAGGCCCTCATATTTGCAAACTTCCTGTCTATACAATTTTATCCAGCTAAAACAGCTCGAAGCTCTGTTGTTTTGCCTGTGTTAAGCGAAGAAATTCAAGCTTGGAAACTGGAAATACTAGGCGTACAGTAAGGGAAAGCAGTAGACTTAAGCATTACATAAAAATTTCTCTATCGTTTTGTCAATTCTTAAAACGCCAGCGGCCACTCCACAGCACAGCTGCTATTTCTTCCCTGATTTCCTTTTTTTCTTAGAATGATGTAAGTCCATGTCAGAACTGAATCACGAACAAATTGCCGAACGCCTGCAACATTTGACCGAGCTCAGTGTCGCGTTAAATGGCATTAAAGATGTGAATCATCTATTGGAGCGCATCTTAGCGACGGCAAAAACCATGACGCATGCCGATGGCGGTACGCTGTATCGTGTTAGCGCGGACAAGAATAGCCTGGAATTTGATATGGCGATGAATGACACCTTGAATCTGCACTTTGGTGGCTCGCACGAAAAATCGTCTAAGATGAAATCGATCCCTCTATTCGATCAAGAAGGGCATCAAAATCTCAGTGCGGTAGTCGCCTATGCGGCAAATCTCAAACAATCGGTACGCATCGCCAGTGTGTATGAGGCGGATTTATTCAATTTTTCAGAAATGCGGCGCTTTGATGAATTGAATAATTATCACTGTAAGTCTTTACTAACCGTACCTATGCTCAATCATGAGTCCGAGCTGATAGGCGTGCTGCAATTGATCAATGCCATCGATCCTGTCAGCAAGGAAATTTGCAGTTTCACCGAAACCGACCAAAGATTTATCGAAGCACTGGCCTCTCAGGCCGCGATTGCTCTGAGCAATCAGGAATTAATTTTTCAATTGGAAAACCTGTTTGAATCTTTGGTCAACCTGATCAATATCGGGATCGACGAAAAATCACCGAACACGGGGCGTCACTGCCAGCATGTACCGGAATTAACGATGATGCTCGCAGAAGCTGCGCACCGACACGATGAAGGGGCGCTTAAAGAATTCAAAATGACCGATCGTGACCGGCGCGAATTGTGGATGGCAGGGCTGTTACATGATTGCGGCAAGATCACAACGCCGGTACACGTTATCGAGAAATCGACAAAATTAGAAACCATTTTTGATCGTATACATCTGATCGACGCGCGGTTTGAAATCCTAAAACGGGATGTAGAGATTCAGCATTTAAAACAAATGCAAACACTCTCGGCCCATTCCGAACAACGCCAGGCGGCGGAACTAGCATTGAAGAATGCGTTAGCACAACTAGATCAGGAAAGAGCCTTCTTACGCCATGCCAATATCGGTGGCGAACGTATGAGCGATGAGGACATACAACGCGTGCAGCAAATTGCACAACGTCGCTGGATCGATAGTCACGGCCTACAACAACATTTACTCAATACCGAAGAAACCGAAAACCTGACAATCAAAGGTGGCACCTTAACTGCAGATGAGCGCAAGATTATCAACAACCATATCGCGGTCACGATACGCATGCTGGAAGCCTTACCTTGGCCTAAACATCTAAAGAATGTCCCTGAATACGCGGGCGGCCATCATGAACGCATGGATGGCAAAGGCTATCCACGTGGCTTGCACGGATCACAAATGTCAGTGCAAGCACGCATGATGGCGATTGCGGATATTTTTGAAGCGCTCTCTGCCAGAGATCGGCCTTACAAGACCGGAAAAAGCTTAACGGAATCACTCGATATTCTCGGTAAATTTAGCTTGAACGGGCACATTGACCCTGAGTTATTTCATGTCTTTGTCAAAGAAAAAGTGTACCTGGAATACGCTGAAAAATTTATGGATAGTGCGCAAATCGATGTCGTCGATGAAAGTAAAATCCCCGGCTATCAGGCACCATCCGCGGCTCAATAATTCGCCATCTTCGTGATGAAATCTTCACTGCGCTTTATTCATGTCTTTACGCTACTAGTCGCGCTTCTGGCAGCTTTTGAAGTGCTATGGCCACGTTACTTACTCAACCTCGACGGCAAGTTTTCCGACTGGTTGGTAAAACACCACGCCGAGAAATTGACTGCGGATCCCAGCATCGTCATTCTTAATATCGATGATCGCAGTCTGACTCAAATGGAAGCTAATGTAGGCAGATGGCCTTGGCCTCGTTCGGTCTATGCAGAAGTGGTGGAAGCCATAGCGCGGCAACAGCCAAAAGCCATCGTATTTGATGTCACGTTTAACGAGCGTGATTTGGACAGACCCGATAGTGACCAACAGCTCAACCAGGCGATAAAAGACAACGCTACTGTTTTTTTTCCATTTATCCGCAGTGAATTGGATCGAGCGGCCTATGTTGGAAAACTCAGCGATTTGCAAACTCGCTTGGGTCTTATCAAGACATCACGCGCGGATGAATTTGCCCATGGCGCTTTTTTATTGCCCATGGTGATAGACCCCAACCATTGGCGCATCGGAAGCGTCAATTTCTCAGAGGATGCCGATGGTGTGGGACGACGCTACGAACTGTATACCGATATGTCTGGTTGGTTAGTGCCCTCTTTGCCAGCCCGTGTCGCCCAAGACTTGGGTTACGCGGTGCCACAAAAAGCCGATTTAGTGCTCACTTGGCATGGTGACCGCAACCCTTATCAACGCATTTCGTTTGCCGACCTTTATGCCGACATTGATCGTGAAAAGCCCCAGCGTTCCCCCCAAGAGTTCAAAGACAAAATCGTCATCATCGGTGCCAACGCCTCGTCTTTACATGATCTGCGGGTGACGCCGATTGATAACCAATATTGGGGCTCGAATATTCTTGCCACTGCTATCGACAATCTGAAAAATCAACAGTTCATCTACACGCCGCCTGCATGGACTATGCTATTGGCGACATTAACAGCCATCGCTCTCATTTATGTTTGCTTCTTGCGAAGAGTGAATGCACTTTTTCCTGCACTGGGTCTGGCCTTAATTACGCCCACTGCCATTGGCGTTGCCTACTGGGCCCTTTCACAGGGTGTCTTGCTGCATGTTCTCATTCCTCTGATTTTTGCCTGGATCTATTACTTCTCGCTAGCACTGCGTGAATATTGGATAGTGCATCGATCTTATCAAGCCACGATCAAAGAGTTTGGACGTTACGTCAACCCCCATGTGGTCAAAGAATGGGTCGCTCGCGAAGGCTCTGAGCATGTCGGTGAGAAAGCCGAAAGCCGCGAGATTACGGTTTTATTTTCGGATATTCGTGGCTTCACTTCACTGTCTGAAAATCGCACTCCCGAACAAATCGTCGATCTGCTGAACCGCTATTTCACGCTTCAAGTCGAAGTGATTTTTCGCTATAACGGCACGATAGATAAATTTATTGGCGACTGCATTATGGCTTTTTGGGGCGCGCCGCTTGATAGTCAACAACACGCACTCGATGCGGTCAGGGCTGCAGTCGAAATGTCTGAAGTGCTGGAAAAATTCAAATTAGAGTTGGGTGACTTGTCAGCCGATTTTGACGTCGGGATAGGCCTGCATTCTGGCCTCGCTGTGGTTGGCTCCATAGGCTCATCCGAACGAAAAGAATTCACCGCGATCGGTGACACTGTCAACCTCGCCAGTCGCATAGAGGGCTTGACCAAAGGTGTATCGCGCATTCTGGTATCGAAGGAAACCATGTTGCAATGCGGCGACGCGCTTGACTTTGCAGCCTTTGGCTCCTATAAGGTAAAAGGTAGGGAACAGGAAGTTGAGTTATTTGCCCCCATTTCGAGGAAGACAATATGAAACGCTATACGGCTCCCATATTACTTGTCGGTACATTCATGTGCTCACAAGGACTATGCCAAACACAAAACCAAGCCATCGTTATCCGTGGTACAGAATTAAAAGCGAAACCATTTAGCGATGCAGAAACGCTCAAGTCCCTCAAAGAAAATCAGAAACTCGAGGTGGTCTCGCGCAAAGCGAGCTGGACTGAAGTAAAGGCTCAAGACACTTTGGGTTGGGTGAAAATGTTAAGCCTGCGCTTTGAAGGAAAAGAAGGCGGCAGCAATCTGGGTGGCTTTCTGCAATCAGGACTGGATTTGAGACGCGGAACAGATACAGGTAGCACCACAACTACCGCCGTCAAAGGACTGGACAAAGAGAGTTTTAAAAATTTATCTCCAAACACCGACCGACTCCAAAAGATGCAGGGCTTTATTGCCAACAAGCCTGACGCGAAGAGTTTTGCCGCACAACAAAACCTGAGTGAGCAAGAACAAGCTTACTTGAAAGCAGAAGGAGATAAATAATGGCCAAATATTTCCTTACAACGACCGTACTTGGACTCGGTCTTATGTTGGCTCCTGCAACTGCAACGCCATCGCCCCAATTCAATCTGACTAAGCTGTTTAAGACCGCCACCGACGCTACCAAAGCAGCCAAGGAATTTTCGGAACCTGATGAGATAGCCTTGGGTCAGGAAGTCACAGCAAATTTACTAAGTTTGGCACCGCTACTCGACAATCAAGAAGTTCAAGACTACGTAAATCGCGTTGGTCGTTGGGTCACTATGCACAGCGAACGTCCCGACTTACCTTGGACTTTTGTGGTACTCGACATGTTGGATGTTAACGCCTTTGCCGCCCCGGGCGGTTATATCGTGATTACAAAGGGTTTGCTCCTGAAATTAAACAGTGAGGCAGAACTTGCTGGCGTACTCGGGCATGAAGCGTCTCATGTCGTCCGCAAACACCATCTGAGTGCGATAAAGAAGGCCGATACTATCGCTTTTGCGAAAGGCCTGGGGGACAATATTTTGGATGCCACCGGGAAGGCAAGCGGCAAAAACAAGGCGGTGCTGGAACTTGTAAGCGCTAGCATGGCGCTGTACGGAGTTGGCTTAGATAAGGACTCGGAGTTCGAGGCGGATCGCATGGGTGTGGTGCTGGCCACCAGAGCAGGCTACGATCCTTTCGGATTGCCTGCCGTCTTACAAACCATACAAGGCAACAAGGGGGGCGAACTCAGCTTTCTACTCTCTACCCATCCGCCAGCGGGAGATCGTTTGAACAGCCTTGATCGCGCCATGGGCACAAGCTTTGACCGCTATGACACCCAACCCGCAGTCGAACAACGCTTTGCGAAAATTAAAGATCTTATTTCGGCAAAGAAAAAATAGATAAAAAAAACCGTGGATCAAATTTGATCCACGGCCGCTTGTTTCTCAGCACTTAATATGAAATTTAAGCGCGTTCTATTGCCAACGCCACGCCCATACCACCACCGATACACAAACTTGCCAGGCCTTTCTTAGCATCGCGACGTATCATTTCATGGATCAAACTCACCAAAATACGGCAACCTGAAGCACCGATAGGGTGACCGATGGCGATGGCACCGCCGTTGACGTTAATCTTGCTGGTATCCCAACCCATTTCACGATTGACACCGATAGCTTGTGCCGCGAAAGCTTCATTGATCTCCATCAGATCGACTTCTTCGTGTGTCCAACCCGCTTTTTTCAAGCACAACTGAGCGGCGGGTACGGGCCCCAAACCCATGACGGTTGGATCGATACCAGCGGAGGAATAAGCCTTGATCTTGGCTAACACTGGCAGACCTAATTCGGCCGCTTTTTTCGCTGACATCATGATCACTGCCGCTGCACCATCGTTTAAACCGGAAGCATTCCCTGCAGTCACGGTACCGGCTTTATCAAAAGCAGGGCGCAAAGAGGCGAGTGACTCTAAAGTACAACCGTGCTTGATGAATTCATCAGTTTCAAACACTGTTGTACCTTTTTTACTGACGATGTCGTAAGGAATAATTTCATCGACAAACTTGCCCGCTTTTTGTGCAGCCTCGGCTTTATTTTGCGACGCTAATGCGAACTCATCTTGTTCTTCGCGTGTGATGCCATGTTTCTTTGCGACGTTCTCTGCCGTAATGCCCATATGGTATTGGTTGTACACATCCCACAAGCCATCGACAATCATAGTGTCGACGAGTTTTGCATCACCCATGCGGAAGCCGTCACGTGATCCAGACAACACATGCGGGGAGGCGCTCATGTTTTCCTGACCGCCAGCGATCATAATTTCAGCGTCACCCGCCATGATTGCTTGCGCTGCCAAATGTGTCGCTTTCAGACCGCTGCCACATACTTTATTGATGGTCATCGCTGGTACTGTGTTTGGCAAACCAGCACGAATAACGGCTTGTCGCGCTGCATTCTGACCTACGCCCGCGGTTAATACTTGTCCCAAAATGACTTCACTAACTGCTGCGCCACTCAAACCTGTTTTTGCCATCAAGGCTTTAATCACATGTGCACCCAACTCAGATGCCGCTACTTTTGCCAATGAACCACCAAATTTACCAACCGCGGTGCGTCCAGCGGCGACGATTACGACTTCTTGCATGTGAAACTCCCTAAATAGTTTGAATCAAGGTTGCGATGAGTTCATAAGATTACACCAGTCTGTAAGGCTTGGCGCGGAATTGCCATAGAAAATATTGCGCCGCATCAGAATTGCTGAATTTTTACGCAATCGATTTATTTTTCATGAAAATTTGGGCGAAAAAAAAGCTTCCTTTTCAGAAAGCTTTTTTTACTTCGAAGACGCTACTATTGTTCAAACAAGCTTAGCTGCACTTGTGGACGAAATTTGCGACTTCTTAGTCGTTTAGCCTTTGACGTTGCCAGAGGCTGATCGGCTAAATTACTTCTTTTTTGCTGTTGTTGTTGCTTTTTCAGCAGCTTGTGTGAATTGCTTAGTGGCATTTGCCAAGTTGTCTTCCAAAGTTGCAACAGCTTGCTTGGTTGTTTTAGACAATTGCTCGTAGCCTGCATTGATGTTACCAACGACAGATTTCAATGCTGTTACCGCTTGCTCGGAACCTGCTGGTGCATTTTTTGTCACTTCGTCGATCAAAGAAACCACTTTTGCGTTAGTTTCAGCGATATGAGATTCCACTGCTTTAGTGAATTCTTGTTGTGTTGCAGAAGTGATTGTTGCCAAGTGACGACCGTATGCCAATGCTTTTTCTGCATTTGGTTTAGCTTGAGCGGATGCCAAAGCGATCAATTCTTGTGCATCTTTTGCGTTCAACAATTGTTGAGTTGCTGCTGTACCTTCTTCGAAAGTCGCTTTAGCAGCGTTCACGTTCAAAGATACGAACTGTTCCAAACCTTCAAATGCTTTTTGGTTCAATGCTGTGATGGCAGCGAATTGCGCTTCCAAGTTAGTCTTAGTAGCAGCGATAAATTGTTCTGGTGTTGTGTACATGGAATTCTCCGGTAAGTTGACGATTCAGATTGACGATTCGGTTTGAATCAAAATGGCAGTGAGTCCCAAAAAATCTTTAAACATGGTGCACCGCAACAATTCGCATTCTACTGACTATTTTTTAAGCGTCAAGCTTTTTTTGTGCATTGCATCAAAAAAGTTCTAAAGCTCACTTTTTTGTTTGCTTTACGTCAATTTTTCCTTGTATTTCAAGCATTTAACTTAAAGCTCTGCTAAGTTCCAGATCGAGCAGGTAACGCTTATTTTCCAGTCCACCAGCGTAACCTTGTAAATCGCCATTGGCGGCGATCACTCTATGGCAAGGCACAATGATAGACAATGGGTTACGTCCGTTTGCTGCACCCAGAGCACGAATCGCTTTAGGGCGCCCGATTTTTTGTGCGAGCGCAGAATAGCTGCAGGTTTCGCCATAAGGTATCGTTTGCAGCGCGCGCCAGACTTCTTTTTGAAAATCCGTTCCCTGACTACAGTCCAGGGCTAAATCAAAGTCCGAACGCTGTCCTGCAAAATATTCCTGCAATTGCTCAGTAGTCCGCTGCAGCAGCGCATCTTGCGGCGCATGCTGGACCCTTGCATCCCAATGCATGTGCTTATGTTCAGGAAAATAGACACCCGCTAAACCTTGCGGCGTTCTTAACAGGCGTAAATCACCTAAAGGAGAAGAAAAAATCAAATACTTATTCATAATGGATTCGAACCCTTAGCAATTAGGCTTTTACAGCCAGTGACTCCCATAACAACAAAGCGGCATAACTACGCCACGGCGACCAGGCCTGCGAGCGCTGTTCTAAAGCGCGGGCGCTGCAGCGCGTTTGGTGTAATTCTGTCGCCGCCTTTTGCAAACCCAAATCACCGGACGGAAAGGCATTCGGAAAGCGCAATGCCCGCATCGCGATGTATTGCGCCGTCCAGTCGCCGATACCGGGCAAAGCGACCAGGCGTTTTATCACTTGTTCCAGGCTGGTTCCTGGTATGAGCTCTAGACCTCCTGCTGCGCTAAAGACGGCAAAGCTGTGTATCGTGGCAGCGCGTGTTTTCGGTATGCCAATACTGGCGATTTCTTCTATGCTCAGCGCGGCCAATCGTTCAGGTGAAGGAAAATGATGGCTGACTTGTGGCCAGGGTGTTTGCACAGCATCGCCAAATCTTTGTACCAATCGACCCGCTACCGTCGTCGCCCCAGCGACACTCACTTGTTGGCCTAAAATCGCCCGTATCGCCAATTCAAAAGGCGCAAAACTTCCGGGCACGCGTAAGCCTGGCGTGCGTTGCAGTTGCGCTGCCAACAGGGGGTCTGCTTGCAAATGATTTGCGATCAGAACGGGATTTGCTTCCACATCAAACTGCTGACGAATTCTTGCCAACAAAGGCATAAGCACCGAACTTAAACTCGGTGCGATATGCAGTACTAGTTGTTGCTTGTCGGGGTCATGATGAATGCTTAACCAACCGCTTTTTCCTTCCAGTTGTATGCTGCGTTGATAACAGCCTTGCACACCATCCACATATTCGAGGCCAGACATGGCGCGTCCCTGTAAATAATTTAACAAGGCATCCCATGCATACGGCGGACGATATGCCAAGCGCAATGCAATGCCTGACTCCGCAGGTGAATGTGAACGTCGGATCGAAGCGGGCGTTAATTTATAGCGGGCTTCAAACAAAGCATTAAACCGACGTACGCTACCAAAACCTGCTGCAAAAGCCAGCTCTGTCATGTTCAGGCTTGTTTCTTGCAATAATTTTTTGGCGAACAACAAACGCTGTGTTTGCGCCAACTCAATTGGACTAACACCGAACTCTTGTAACATCACCCGACGTAACTGGCGCGAGGACAAGCCTACTGCCTTGGCAAGCTGTTCAACGCCCTGTTCATTCATCGCTCCTGCCGCTATTTTTTGCCATATCGCATGCGCCAAATTTTGTTGCAAGTCATACGGCGCTAACTCTGGGCGGCACCGCAAACAGGGGCGAAAACCTGCCGCTTCTGCCGCCGCTTGTGAACTAAAAAAGACACAAGAACTAGGCCTAGGTGTTTTAACCCGGCAAATTGGGCGACAATAAATTCCTGTGGTCGTAATACCTGCAAAAAACACGCCGTCAAAACGCGCATCTTTGGCAGCTAGCGCACGGTAGTAATCGTGCGACTGATCGGTAACGGGGCGGGAAATTGTTGTCATGTCACAAAACTTGCAATAAATATTTACAAAAAAACTTGAGGCAAACTGCGAAATCAATCTCCTCTCTGATTTAACTCTGACTAGCGATAAACGGAAGAGAAAATAGCGCGTCAGCGAAAAACACTAATTGACGTTATACGTGAATCGACAGAAAGCTTCTAGCCATATTCGGACAGGTATTTTCGAATCAGTAAACACTAGGTCGACATTAGCAATGAATGAAATTCTCCAGCGCATTGAAACCTGTGCGCGCCGGCATCCACATCTCGCACTTGCGCTTTTTCGCAAATTGGAAAACTGCGCCTACCAAGAAGAACAGTTATCACTAGGTTTAGATGCCTTGGGTCTGCGTTTCTTCATCAATGAACGTTTGGGTAATGGCAAGACCATGGAAGATGAATTATGCCTGGGCTTGCAAAAAGCGGAACAAGCCGGCCTGCCTTATCAAGCCGGAAGATTGATGCAGTGTCTCGCCAGAATCCGGTACACCTCAGGTATTTACAATGAAGCGGTGCATTACTGGACGCGATGCATAGATTTATCTCAGGTGACCCACGATACCGAAGTTCTGATCGAAGCACGTATAGGATTAGGGCAAATTTATGACGCCCTAGGTGATTGGGAAACAGGCGCCAGGTTTCATCAAGATGCCGGTAAATTATTAGAAAAATTCGACCGCCCCTATTTGAAAAGCAAACAAGCGATTAATCTCGGGGTCAACCATATGCATTTAGGACAATTGGATGTCGCCAATCGCTTATTCAAGGAAGCCATAGTTCAGGCACGGCGTGGCGAAATCCCGGGGTATGTGGCGGAAGCACATTGGTACCTAGGACTATTGGCCAAGCAACAAGGCCAATTGGCGCAAGCTGAGGAAGAAATTCGATTCGCCATTCAGCTGGCCGAAAGCCACGAGTATCCATGGCTGCTTAGTGCAGCAGCACATAGTCTGGCTGAAATATTCGATGACCGCGGTGAGACTGAAGCTGCGATAGAAATTTATCTGCGTGCACTTGCGCATGCAGAACAAATAGCATCGAGAGAACAACGCGCTCACTGTAGCAATGCCTTGTCGCTACTGTATGAAAAAATAGACCGTCCTGCCCTTGCGCTGACTTACGCCAGAAGCCACCATCAACTACTTAAGGAAATCGCAGAGGGTAGTGTGATCGACAAATTTCGCGGATTGCACGAATACGATTTGTCTCGAAAGCCCCCCGTAGAACTCTTGTTGGATCTTTCATCTGATAGTCAATTAGAGGAAAAAAACTTAGCCGATGCCTTACATCTCATATGCAATGAAGCCTTAAGAATTTTGCAAATAGACAGTATTTGCCTATGGCTCAAAGCAAAGGATCAACAACAATTACGTTGCGAAATCATAGTCGGTGATTTGCCATTCAAATTTGAAATTGGAAGCATCCTCAAGCAGCAAGATTATGTGCGCTATCTACAAGTCATTCATGCAATTCAGGCGCCCATTTCCACTCACGACTTGCGCATCCATCCGGCAGCGAATGAACTAAACCGTTTGTATAGCGACTGCGATCTGCGTTCATTGTTAGAGATTTCGGTACGCCTGCACGGTCAACAAATTGGGGTAATTAGTTTTGGTAAGGCCAAGACTCAAAAAAACTGGACCAGAGAAGACGTCTTGTTCGGTAGCCATCTGGCCAATCTGGTGCAGCAAGTCATCAGTCATGATGAATATCGTCAGGAGCAAAATCGCCTGGAAAAACGGGTTGCTGAGCGCACTCGTGAATTACAGCAAAGAACCGAGTTATTGCGCACCGCACATCAAAACATTTTTATGTTGAGCGAAATTGGGCGGGAAATCACGTCACAACTCGATCGCGAAGGCATAGTACAAACTTTATACCAGCATGTGACTAAGTTAATGCCGGCTGAATTACTGTCAGTCGGCACTTACAAAGCGGAGCAGAACATGATTGATTTTCCGTGCAATATTTTGCACGGAAAAAATTTGCGCCCTTACCATCGTAGCCTGCTCGATCCCGATTTGCTTTCCGTATGGTGTATCAAACACCGCAAACCCATTTATATTAATGATGTACGTGAAGATTATGTGCATTACATAGGGGTAGAGGGTCTAGATAAATTAGTGATTGCTGATACTTTAAGCGAGTTAGATGAAGATTTTTATCCTTTATCGCTGATCTATGTACCGCTCATCATCAAGGGGCGACTGCTAGGCTTAATTTCTATGCAAAGCAGCCATGTTGATGCATTTGAGCGCATGCATGTCGACATGTTGACAACCTTAGCTGCCTACACCGCGGTCGCATTTGATAATGCTGACACCTACCAACAACTGTCTTCAGCACAGCAGTTATTAATGTCAAAGGAAAAGCTAGCTGCACTTGGTGCCTTGGTCGCCGGTATTGCACATGAAATCAATACGCCGTTAGGAAATTGTCTGCTCACCGCAACCACCTTGAAAGAAAACACCACGAAATTTATACGTCAACTTGAGGATGGTACTTTAAAGCGTTCAGGACTCAGTCAATTTACCAGTGCCTTAAGCGAAGCAAATGAAATGTTGACGCGCAATTTATTTAACGCCACGGAATTAGTGAGCAGCTTTAAACAGGTTTCTGTCGACCAGACCAGCCAACAAAGACGCGAGTTTAATTTACTCAAAACCAGCATGGAAATCATACGCACCATGCAGGCTCGTATTCAAAAACACGGTCACCAAATCGAGGTCGATATTCCTGCTGAAATACAAATTGATAGCTACCCTGGCCCCTATGGTCAGGTCATTAGCAATTTCATCAACAATGCCCTGATTCATGGATTTGAAGATCGCAATAAAGGCGAAATGTTGCTGCGTGCCGAACAGATCGACACTGAGCAAATCAGAATCTATTTCAGCGATAATGGCCGCGGTATTTCACCTGAACATTTGCGGCGCGTATTTGATCCTTTTTTCACCACCAAACTAGGGCATGGCGGTAGCGGCCTAGGTATGAATATCGTACACAATATCGTCACCGATCTCTTGGGTGGCAAGATAGTCGTCAGTAGCAAACTTGGCATGGGTACGACCATTATTTTGAACCTACCGGTCAAGGCGAAATAATATAAAAAAACGCCTCCCAAGTGACTGAGAGGCGTGAAAGTCCCACCAAGAAATCTTTACAATTATTTTTTATCATATGCCAGACGATATGATCGCCTGGCACTTATTCGATTAGGAATGATACGCAGATTCACCGTGACTAGTGATATCCAAACCTTCGCGCTCTTCATCTTCTGGTACTCGCAAGCCTATGACCAGATCCACCAATTTATAGGCGATCACAGAAACCACGGCTGACCACAGGATAGTCACACCAACAGCAGTCGCTTGTGTCGTAACCTGAGCCGCAATACTGTAAGCATCCGCTGACATCTTATTCGCGACATAGTCAAAAATCCCTTGACCACCCAGAGATGGCGAAGCAAAGACACCCGTCATCAAAGCGCCCAAAATACCACCAACACCATGCACGCCAAATACGTCCAGCGAGTCATCCGCACCGAGCAAACGTTTCAATCCGTTCACGCCCCACAAGCAAACGATGCCCGAGGCCAAACCAATCACCAGAGCCCCCATAGGGCCGACATAACCGCAAGCTGGTGTGATGGCAACCAAACCAGCGACAGCACCAGAGGCCGCGCCCAGCATAGAAGGTTTGCCCTTGGTCATCCATTCACCGAAAACCCAGGAAACCGTTGCCGCTGCAGTGGCTAACAGGGTATTGATAAACGCTAATGCCGCGATATCATTCGCTTCATACGCAGAACCTGCATTAAAGCCAAACCAGCCTACCCACAACAAAGACGCACCGATCATCGTCATCGTCAATGAATGAGGTGCCATCGCTTCTTTACCGTAACCGACACGCTTACCGATCATGAAGGCACCCACCAAGCCGGCGACCGCTGCGTTGATATGCACCACCGTACCACCGGCGAAATCGAGAGCACCCATTTGGAACAAGAAGCCCGCTTTTGCAGTTTCTGTCGCCAAAGTGGCCGCATCTTTGATCGCATCTGGACCGGTCCAGAACCACACCATGTGAGCGATAGGCAAGTAACTAAAAGTGAACCAGATCACGATGAAGGCCAACACGGCTTTGAATTTGGCACGTTCTGCAAAGGCACCAATAATCAAACCGCAAGTAATTGCCGCAAAGGTCGCCTGGAAAGCGGCGAATACAAACTCCGGAATCACAACACCCTTGCTGAAAGTAGCCGCCGTGGTGAAGCTAGCTTGTACCGGATCCCAAATACCTTGTAACAAGACACGGTCAAATTTACCAATAAAGCTTGACCCTTCGGTGAAGGCTAAGGAGTAGCCATAGACGCACCACAACACGATGATCACGGAAAAGATCATGAATACTTGTAACAACACGGACAGCATATTTTTTGCACGTACTAAGCCGCCATAAAATAGTGCTAAGCCAGGAATTGCCATCATGGTGACCAACAAAGTAGCGACCAACATCCATGCCGTATCACCTTTGTTTGGGGTTGGCGCGGCCACTGCTGCAAGGGCTGGAGCTGGAGCCGCGGTTGCGGCTGCCATTGTCGTCGTTGATGCCATTTCTGTACTTGCTGCCGGTGTACTGGCAACTTCCGCCGCCGTAACTACGGAAGCCGCAGCAGCGACGGTGGCTGTAGCGGATGATGTTGCACTGGCCACTGCACTAGCGGAAGCGGCCACTTGCTCTTCTGCGAACGCCAAACCGCTTTGCCCGATGGCGAACGCGAAGGCGCTCGCAGCGAGAATTTTAAATAGTTTATTCATAATAGGTCTCATTGGTTCTATATGGTCGAATAGGATCAAATTTGTGGCGACACAAGGAAGTCGCTTACAGCGCTTCGTTGCCCGTTTCACCGGTACGTATCCGTACCACTTGTTCCAATGAATAGACGAAAATCTTGCCATCACCAATTTTTCCGGTACGAGCAGCGTTTTCTATCGCCTCTAAAGCGCGTTCAACAATATTGTCTTCAACCGCCGCTTCAATTTTTGTTTTAGGCAAAAAATCAACGACATATTCCGCGCCACGATACAACTCGGTGTGGCCTTTTTGACGACCAAAGCCTTTAACTTCGGTCACCGTAATTCCTTGCACGCCAATTTCTGACAGCGCTTCGCGGACTTCATCCAATTTGAATGGTTTAATAATGGCAGTAATCAGTTTCATGATGGTCTCGATGATGTATTAAACAAAACACCTGTTGTTCGATAAGAGTGAATTCACTCGGTGTTAATGCAATGTGGGTGAATCAGAATGTCTTCACAGCGGACAGTACCAAGCTGGTTTTGCCGGTAAATTTGCCCGCAGGGGTGTAGTACAGCTTTTCGTCAGCGCTGGTACCGATGACGGCTAAACTGAAATTCACGCCGACCAATTCTTTGGTGACGCCCACTTTCCAATCGTTGTACGAGTAGGTAGTATTATTTTTTACGGTTTGACGACCATAATGCAGATTCAGGGTGTAGCCCTCGCTCATGTCGAGATTGGCGACCAGATCTAAATAGCCGCTGTTTTTACTGTTAACAAAACCGAATAAATTCGTTACAGAATGCGAGTACTTGACGTAAAAAGGGCCGCTGCCAATCTGACCGTAAATTTCTGTCGTGTTCGCATCGGCAAAACCCGCCACATTTTTTAAACCATTACTTGGGTAAACATAGGACAAAACGCCGACGTCGTAAGTCACATCCGGCGTAATTTCACCGCGTTTGCCTGCGTACAAATCCATTTCGACTTCGCCACTGCCACCCGCATCCTTAGTCCACTTAATCGTCGATAGCCAGGTACCGGCATAAAAACCGTGGGTGTTGTTGACATAGTCCGCACCACCTTGCAGCGCTGGTTTCAGGCGTGATTGGGAAATACCACGATAACGATAATCACTGACAGCACCCAGATTGAAACTCACATCGTGTTCAGGTTTCGCTTCTTGGGCAACAGCGCCTTGACTGACGAAACTACCTGCAATAAGACTAGTGACTACGGCGCACATTAAAATCGTTTTCATGATGTTTCCCCATTGGTAGATTTTGATTTAGACTGCTTTACTGGAACTGAAACTTGCCGGCGTTGTTTTCGTTCATAGATGAAATCAACGTTTTTACTCAGGTGTACTAGCAGAACTCGTGCCAGCTTTATTGCGAAGCAGGCGAGAAGGTACTTTTATGTGGCAAAGTTGAAGAGTGGTATGGTAAGCAAGCGAGTAGCGCGCTATGAAACAACAACTAACTGCAAGAAACTTTTTGCGAAATGACAAGCAAGGAGAATCGAACTAGACAAGCGCTTAATTTGCAAAAAAATACACAAATAATTTTCATTTATGTTAATTTTCTACTTATCGCATTACATGGCACACTAAAATGACGCACTAAAATGGCGCATTCTTTATAGGTGAGAACTTTATAATGCACCGCAAGAGCGCTTTTATGCCAGATAAGACAGACAAATTCGCACAATTCGGCAACAAAAATGTCTTCGACCTTTTTTTAAATCAGAGAAAAACTATGGAACCCAATCAATTTTTTAACGATATGCAAAGCAAAGTACAACAGGTACTGGACAGCTCACCCGCCAAAGACATAGAAAAAAATGTTAAGGCTATGATGAGTCAAGGCTTTGCAAAGCTCGATTTGGTCACTCGCGAAGAGTTTGATATTCAGGCACAGGTATTGGCGAAAACCCGAGCCAAACTGGAGGCGCTAGAAGCGCGTATCGCGGAACTAGAAGCACAATCAAATAAACCGTAATTGTTCAATCTGGGCTGCTTACATGGCATTGGCCGTTTTAAAAAGTCGCGCCTTAAACGGCATGGAAGCACCCGAAGTCACGGTTGAAGTTCACCTGGCGAATGGCTTGCCCGCATTTGCTATCGTCGGTTTACCGGAAACCGAAGTCAAAGAATCCAAAGACCGGGTACGTGCCGCACTACAAAATGCCCGCTTTGATTTTCCTGCGCAGAAGATCACAGTCAATTTAGCACCCGCAGATTTACCCAAGGTGTCAAAAACATTGTTATCTGCGAATAACCATCGGTATTTGCGAATAAACAGAGATATGTGAGAATTAATTTTGACTCCACTGATACGACGAACTTATTTGGACTTCGACGGACTGTGCCAACTTACTTGGGTGGGCAGGCTAATCAGCGTTCCAGGGCCAAAGGAAAATATCGTTGTTCGAGCATATTTCACAAAAATTTTAGTTCCGTCAAACGGGGAAACTGACGCGAAGCGAGTCGGAGAGGCATTCTGGAAAGACATTCCAATTGGGGACATACTTGACATACCTATTGGAACTCTTTTTCATCGTGGAGTCCCGGTCAATCAGACCAAAGTCCATTCAAAATCTATTCATGATAGCCTTATTAGTCTGGACTTCGGAGATGAAAACGTAAGAATTATTGATCGTTGGATGCACATTGGTGGCGACGAGACTTCGCTAGCCTCGGATAAACTTTTATTGCCCCGTGCACCTAGTTCGTTACCACAAGACTCCAATTACAGAGGATGTCTTCTGTATGTTGGAGAAGGTGACAATCCTTTTGCCTACGCAATACCTTGCTATGAAGTCTTTAGATTTTTTTATGCTGTTTCAAGCCGAATGGCGAGTGTATTTCTCGATTCTCGATTTCTAGATTGGAATCGGTACATATGGAACGCAGAAAGGTCATCTATTGACTTTGAAAGAAAGGAAGCCCTTCTTTGGCTCAGGCAATGGATGCTAGATCAAGACGCGTGGTTTATAGCGTCATTGGCTTTTGATCCAATTTCGGTTGAACGTGGAATGAACATCTTTCGCTCAATAGCGGTGGATCAAAATCGGATCTTACGTGCTGTCCCGCCTATGCATGATCGATCAATTTTAAAAGCGAAATGGATTCCAATTAAGAATGGCTTGGGTTCAATAACGAAGGTAATTACTGAGATATTGTCGACCGACTGGCATCCACCATTTAATAAACTGCAATATGATCGAGATAATGATGGCCGGCGTACGGACAAGGAAGATGAAAGTGAAAAGGAACCAATTTTTCGCCCTCCGACCAACAATGGCAGACCAACGAATGTTGACTCTCCAGATGACGTTATCGATTTGATCGACTCACCTTCAAATTCAGCGTTGCCATCACAGATTATTTCTATAGAAGAGATAAATGATAGGTTTGAATGGCTAATAGCAGCGGAAGTAGATAAGCTTCCTCAATTGGAAACACATTTTGAAGGCGATAAATACATCAAGCTACTTAATGATCGATGGACAACATTATTATCTACAATGGAAGGAACAAGTTCTGCTGCCGCAGTTCAGTCCGTCGTTCTGACATCAGAAGATTTACAACTTTTGACCTCCTTGGAGTTTGAAGATGACGAAATCGACGAAGACGATGATTTACTGCATTCACCCAGCAATGATTTGCTCACAATCGCGCAAGGGCTTGTGAATATTCGAGAAAAGACCGATGCCAGCGTGGAGTTTCTCCATTTATGGGGAAAACCTATTCCAATCGAGACATTTGAGTTATTTCGATTACCAAGAAAAATTAGCAGCGAGTCTTATAATTGGCTACATAAGACTAAATCTAAAAAATCACGTTTAGCCCTTGCCGCCAAAATCACTCTGCCAAATAATAGCCCACAAGGGGCTGACACTCGCTATATTTTAGATTTTGAACCGAATCCAAAAAACTCAAATATTGTTATTGTCTGGAGTGATTCAGGAAGAGAAATTACTACATTCGATTTGCTACGTTTGATTCGTGGATTTGCCCAAGCTCGTTCGGTAATGAAAAACCGAAGCGGCATAAATGATATAAAAATTGGCCACAGAAAACATACCATGGCGCCCGACGTACTCAAAAGTGGCTTATATTTTCTTGAACGCATTTTCTCGACAGTTGAAGATTGAGATGCCCCAATCTAATGCGTTATTGCTTTCGCAAAGATTCTCGCAACCGCACCGCTGCAATGACACCAGATAGGAACGTCAAAGCAGCGACAAACCACATTGCGCTTGCCACACCAAATACATCGGCTATCACGCCAGATAGCAATGCGCCAATGGCATATCCCATATCCCGCCACAGTCGATAAACGCCGACCGTGGAAGCGCGCCAAGCGGGATTGACCACGTCGCCAATGGCAGCCAATAAAGTTGGATAGACCATTGCTGTGCCAATGCCCAATAAAATAGCGGCGCACATAAACCACGCAAAACTGCTATAGATAATGATGAGCGCAATTGCTGCAGCCTGTACCCACATGCCCACAACAATTAACCACTTGCGTCCGATACGGTCAGATAAGGCACCTGTAAACAACTGGCAGATACCCCAAACGCCGGGATAAATCGCAGCCAGTGTTCCTATTTGCGTAAAGCTCATGCCAGCCGTGGCGAACACTAAGGGGAATAATCCCCAAGCCATGCCATCGTTAAGGTTGTTCACTAAGCCAGCCTGACTGATTGCCGATAGATTGGGATTAAGCCAAGTTGTTTGCCAAAAGATGTCTTTTTGCGAAGGCAGTATTTGTGATGTCTGGCTACTTAATGTCGCTTCTTGCGATGCATGACCTTTGGTTTCCTTCACCAATAGCACTGACAATAATAGACCTGCCACAACAAACACCACGCCCAAATAAAATGGCTGTGGTCGTAATCCGTAATTAGTGGCAATCCAACCTGTGGCCAGCGCAGCCAATCCCACTGCAAAGTAACCAGCAAATTCATTAATGCCCATCGCCGTACCGCGATTCCGAGATCCGGCCAGATCAATTTTCATGATCACCGTGGTTGACCAAGTGAGTCCCTGACTAATACCCAAAAATAGGTTTGCCAATAATATCCAATTCCATGATGGTGCCCACATCAATAAGAATGGTACAGGTATCGCGATCACCCAGCCAGCAATGAGAATCACCTTGCGTCCATAGACATCCGAAAAGCGTCCAGCAAAATAATTGGTTAAGGCTTTGGATACGCCGAAGACGACGATAAAAGCTAAAATCGCGCTACGTGCTGCCAAATGAAATTCTTGCTCTGCAATCGCTGGCAAGATACTACGTTCCATGCCGACCATTGCGCCAACAAAGGCATTGACTAGCACCAGCAAACTAAACTGTGCGAGATTGGCACGCAATCCTAGTTGTGGTGTTGAACTAACTGCGTTGGTCAGGGCGTTCCTTGAGCTTGCTTTATTTGGCATGTGCTTACGAGGTCGCCTCAGATGCTATACCCAAATTACTGGCAATCAGACGTTCCATATCGACAGGTCTAGGCGGAATATTGGCAGTCACTGCATCGACAAATGCTTGCTGATCCAGTTCCAGTAATTGATTCCAACGCTTTTCAAAACCGATGGTGGAAGATGGTTTGCCGGAGATATCCGCACCGCAGCTACTTCCTGCCTGATGTCCCGGAAAAATCTCCAAGTCATCCATGCGATTCAATAATTGTGTATGCAAGCTAGTCCACAAGCGCGCTGCCATTTCTTGCTCACGTCCCGCCAGATCTGGACGACCAACCGATCCCACAAATAAAGTATCACCTGTGATTACGAACCACGGCGCTTCACTACGGCGGTAGTCAGAAACCAAAAGACAAATACTGTCTTCGGTATGTCCAGGTGTGTGCAGTACTTGAATGCGCGTATTGCCCGCCATGATGATTTGTTGATCCTGCAAAGCAAGGAAAGGAAAAGTGGTTTTTCCGAGATTGCTTTCATGCAGCGCATAATCAGTACCACATAACTCTGCAAGTTGTCGTCCACCCGATAAATGATCAGCGTGGATATGCGTATCGAAGACTGTTGTAATTGCCACGTTCAAAAGCTGTGCTTGCGCCAGATACCAAGCTTCGTCACCCGCAAGTACGTCTACCGCGACACCTTTACCTTGTCCACCACAACCAAAAAAGTAGGAAATGGACGCATCATCGTTGACTCTTTGTTTAAAGAACATAGCTCACTTTCAAAATCATAGGCAAAATCAGTGCTTAAAATACGAGTACTTTGTCTGACCATTCTGTCCAGTCAGCTAACTCTTCCAAACTACCCCGATGCACACCGTGCGTCAGGTCTTCGGTATTTAACCCGCGCGCATCTAGGCAAGAACCGCAGGCCGCGATGTTGTTGGTATCAGCATGTACAAGGACATGGAGCATCGCTTCAAGATTGCCGTGATTCGCTGCCAGCTTTTGGCCGCTCTTTGCCGTGCTTGCGGCATCGCCCATCAGATATACCCGAACCACATTGCCGTCGCGTTTGCTAAGTGCCCCCGCTAAACGAAGTGCGTTATAGCTTGCTTCGCTCCCATAAGGCGCACCATTAAGAATAAATAGGATGTTCATGTTTCGCCTTTACAATAATTAAACTAACATTCCAACGATCATTAGAATATAATGTACTTGATATGACGAAATGGTGTCAAGCTGAATTTGCTCATGCATTTGCTCATTTATTTGCGCGGGTATTTATTAAGTTCGTGGCGTTCAGATGAGCTGAGTGCTCTGAACGAGCGCGGAAATCCGACTAAATTTAAAGCGATTGCAAAACAAATCACCGTCATAAACGATAAAATGCAGGCACTCTCACCGAAAAAAACAAATGACACAAAACCGCCTTATCAAAGACGCTCTCTATGAGCAAGTTGCCCGTATTGGCAAAGCTGTCGCTAGCCCTAAGCGATTGGAATTATTAGAGCTGCTATGTCAGTCACCCAAAACGGTCGAAGCATTGGCACAAGACGCAAACATCAGTGTCAAGCTGGTGAGCGCCCATTTGAAGGAATTGAAAGCATCGCGTTTGGTTGAGAATGTTCGTCAAGGTAAATACATGATTTATCGCATCGCCAATGACGATGTCGCCAGGTTTTGGGTCACTATCCGACTCTTGGCAGAAGACAGACTTTTTGAATTGCAAGACGCGGTAAAGCAACTCAGCGCGAATACGCATGAGTGGGAAGAAAACAATCGACAAGAACTTTTGCGTAAAGCAAAGTCTGGCGACATTATTGTGATTGATGTCAGACCTGAATCGGAATACCTCGCGGGTCATCTACCTTTTGCAAGATCTATACCCTTAGCGGAACTCAAAGAACGATTGACAGAGCTTCCTAATGATCGTCCTGTCGTTGCCTATTGTCGTGGACCATTTTGTTTTATGTCGTCGGATGCTGTTAGCTTATTACGTGCTCAAGGGATACAAGCTGTCCAATTGCGTGACGGTATTGCAGAATGGAATAAAGAAACGCTTGTGATCTAAAGTTTTAACATGTCAAGATAAGTCCCTCGCTTCGCTCAGCCGAAGACGAGGAACTTATCACCGCTATACTGAACTTGTCCCTGAAGAACGGATCTCTTAGCGATGAATAAAATTGAAGTCACTTCAGTTGAGTAGAGTTTTACTGATTATCGTCCGCTCGACTGAAGCGCCTCAAAATAAGCACGCACTTCATTTCCATACTTATAAATTACTTCTGCAATGTGTTCTTGATTTCCCACATGCATGGAAGTACGTTCTTCAGAGAGAGCCTGGTGACGTTTGTTAAGATTTTGAATTTTTGCTTGATCTTTTTCGGTTGATCTTTCGGCATTAATAATACCCATAAGCTCAGTGATCAACGCTCGACCATTTTCAAAATTCAATCCTTCTTCATGTGTCCAGACTGGTGCTTGTCTTGTCATTTGAGTCTATTCAAAAAATTTCGCGCACGCGAAATCCTAAATCTAATTGCCTTGGAAATTATTTAAATATATGACTCAATTTAATTGCTAAAATTTCTGACTTTAGAATTTTAGTGGTTACTGTTATTAATCCGATACTTTTTTGCCTGTAAATAAGCAAGCATCTTATATTCACGTCTGATACCTTTATATGCACCGATAATTGGCGCAAAAAATTCTCTCGGTGTCTCTCTCGCTGCAATAATAATTTGTTCAATTACTCGTTTCATTTTACGGTTCCCCACAAAAGTCTCACATGTTCATCATTCGAATATAGCACGAAACTGGGTACATAAACCTACCGAAAACTTAGCTCTAAATGGATCTACTTTCACAATTTGCGGAGTCAAATTAATCTTTAGATTTACGGTGAAGAGGGCACCCAGATTTTTCGACGACTATCAGGTCAGTTATCCAAAAAGGGAAATTAGGTACTGCCCAAGCTTTTCTTTATTTTTTCCCATTCGAGCGAGAGACACGGATTCATTTTTTCGAACACGCGGCCTGACTGCAAGATACCGCATAGCGTCTTACCAGTTTCATACTCACCAAATAGATCAATTGCATGCACTTGGATAAGTGCATTTTTTGGATGAACAGAAATTAAAGAAATCATCTTTTGAAACAATTTTTCTGCGCGATTTCTCAACCATTCCATTCTGATCCATTTTGAAATGATAGTTTCGCTAAATAGAAGATGAACGCATATTATTGTCCAATCAAGTGTTCCTTCCCTATAAAAGACTAGCAATGAAAATACACCGGCGCAGAGGAGGACTTTTGCACGTTCAAGTGCCAACATCTTTAATAGAATTGATTTGCTAAAAAAAGCGTTTTCTAAGACACACAAGATAAGGCGTCGATAAGGTTCCTTTTCTTCATTGTTGTAATAGCCGACGGTACGTTCATGAGTAAGTTCAATGTTGAAGACATTAGATAAAAAATCCTTTCTCCTCGCATCTTCCGCCCTAGGAAAAAAATACAGGCGAATGAATATACCAAGTCCAAAAAACACAATGCCGACGATCTCGAAAACATGCTGAAAAAACTGCGAAACAGAAGGATGCGCTTTTTTGTCAACAATCAAAACAGCGATCGATAAACAGACACCGACGTAAAATATACCGTCTGAAATTTTCTCGGCCAATTCTAAAGGCCGATAGTGGTTTTCCCGAATGGGATCTTCACGTTTAAATGTATTACTCATATTTGACCACCTATAAATTTGAAAGTGAAGCTCTCTAATGATTTTGATGCCAGATGGCACTCATATCTAGCTGAATACTAAGACCATATTTTTAGTTAAAGCTTAATCGGGATGAACGCCTCCACCAGCCCAAACACCTGTATATAGCCAATCTTCGAAATACCAAAGCCATTCCGTAGTCCAAGGTATGAACGTATCTGTAAATTTCATTTGCGGTAGCCATTCTCTTTTTCGCGGGTACCATAAACATAACTTGGTACCTTTTCCCTTATGGGTATAGATATGAGGAAGTTTTCTATTCTCAGCAATCAATTCGAGGTCTGGTGACAGGACTATTAACTGTGGAATTCGAGCGTCCGGTGTTACGCGCAAGAGACACTCATAACTTCTTGAAAAGTGACTCGGTGAGGTTGTGAATTTGTAGTGTAATTCGCGCCCAGACCAAATTTTGACCTCAGAATTAGGCAGGTCTAATCGTTTCAATTCGAGTGCTCGTTGAGCCAATGATAAATTTCTTTGTGCAGGATGATTCATCATTTCGATCCGAAAAATGTATGAGGTCGAGCTTGCACACTGATTGGCGCTGAAGCAGCAGCAATTATGGAAATTTTTCCTACATTTTTTAGCCTACTAAATTTGTCGGATTCAATTCGTTGAATTGCTGCAACAGCTCGTTCACCAAAGGCATCTCTGATTCGCTCCAATAAAACATTCATTCCATATCGACCTTCTATCGCTTCGAGCAATCCACGTAAGTCACTAACCAGACGCTCATGCCACCAAATAAATGCAGCTTGTTTCGTTGATGTGTTCATACCGCTAGCAAGGTTGTCGTTTGGAGCAGAAGGATTTTCTAACACCCATTCTTCGGTGCCATCTGGGTAGACGTTTCTTTGAAATGCTGTTGGCATGTCTTCCACAATGTCCAGCATGAGATCAAGCGGGCTAAAGTGTTCATTTATTGCATTTTTGGCGTAACACATCGCCGCCAAAGATGTAATAAAGGTCGAAGACGGTATTAGGTTTTGATCTATGCCTTCCGAAGAAAACGCCAGATTTCGATGCAATTTCATAATCTGAACCAACCGACTCAGTAGGCGGTTGAAAACTTCCTGTGGTTCGGACAATGGCATAATTTCCGCCCTTACACTGTCAAATGTCTTTGTTAGTGCCTCCATCGCTATATAGCGAGGAGAAATTGCAGCAATTTCGTCAAAAAATTTTGCGTACCCCCGTGGGTTAGTGGAGTCATACAACTTCAATTTGCGGTCAGGAATTCTTCCATGCGTATCGCCGAAACGTGTCGCCAACATTGGATCGTCAATAATTGGTGCAATATCAGCGCACATTCCACCTGCATATTCCAATGTGATACAACGCTCCCAACGTTTAATCCCAAGTTGATGCTTATCTGCATATCGACTAAGTGCATCGCCAAGATTTTTTAGAAGCAAAGATGGGCCATTTTCACCGCCATATTTCTGCATTGCACGTCGATCCAAGCGCGCAACAAGGTCAATATCAAAACCGTCTCTCGAATTATTCATTGGTCGAATAATTGTTCCAAGTTGGCGCGATCCTTGAGGGTGAATATGTTGAAGTAAGTCTGAAAATTCGGGGCATTCGGACAGAAAATCACCTGTACTTCGGTAAGAAGATTCCAAAGAATCCAACTGTGTTGCTGTTGGCTCATTGTTTCGCGCTATTGCATCGATAAGATAAAAAAACCGCGCAGATGAATTTGTCGAGATGTGAGCCCTATTTGGAAAAATAGAAATGTTCTTGTTCATTGGAAGCTTTCCTTCCAAATCACCGACAGGCTATTTTTTAATTGGCATAAAGATATTTCGGACGAAATATCGAAAGATGAAGATAAGTATATGCATTTACTCAAATTTTGAGCATTGCACGTAATGACACACTTTGGCATAGGAGTCTCCTTTTAACGCCAAAGCAAAGGTCATTAAATGATCAAAAAGAGCATCAGAAATCTAAAAAAAAGCGGTTGACAAACAAAAATCTCAATCAATAACCGTTAAATTTCTCTTTACTGATGTACTTTCACATCATATAATTTCCTTCGCTGTTAAGAAAAACAAGCGCTCGCATAGGTCCGCCAAGATTCAATGCTAGCGCTTTGACAATGTTTCGAAAGATAACCGGCATGCCATCGGCATTGCCGGTTTTTCTTTTTCTAACGCTACAATTTTAGCACTCAATAACAAAGAGTGCTAACAAAATTAAAAATATTTCCATTTCCCCTAAATAATATCGATTTAAAAGCCATTTGAGGCCATTTTTAGCCGCTTTTTACCATTTGGTATAGTCGGCAATCAATTCAGACCAACACCCCAAAAACACCTTTAGATTACTTTAGACGACTTATGTCATAAACCTTATTTTATCTGAAATATTTATGGCATTACAGAATATACTGTGTATCCAATCAGGTCAACCAATGGCAATTTATTGCTTTTCAGAATCAATCTATTTGTGAAGCCCTCCTTTGCGAGTTGCTTGCCGCTTAATTTCTTTTGCCTTCTCTAGATCAGGAGCAATCGCTTTCAATCGCTCGACTAACCCTGATAAATCGTATTCATTACTGATTTTTCCTTGGTTTGCGGCACGACGTTCAATACGCTTTACCAAACCCGCCTTTTCTAAGTCTGCGATATGGCGTTGAATTTGGCGTGTACTTAGCCCCAATCTATCTTTGAGTGCCTCCTTACTTGGATACGGTTTGCGGTCGTTATCCCACCAAAAATCAGCTAATTGTAGGAGTACGGCTAGCTGAGTTGGGGAAAGGCCTAATCTTTGTTGAGCTTGAAGCAACATCGAAGGAATGATACAAAACCCTAATTTCATCACTTGCTTTCCCCATTTCTTGTCAGAAATGCTGATAGCATCAGGTGTTGTTCGATCAACGCTTTCTAATATTTTTGCCATAACCTCTCCAATTCAGTTTGTAACAATATACTGGGTAAAATGAGGAAACGGAATAGATTAGGACTAGTCAAGAACGACTAATCGGAAGAGGTGTATTTGACTTTAGGGTAGGGGGTCTAGATGTCTTCTAAAGTAATACGCAAATAAAGTACACCAAGCTAATGGCATACCAACTACTACAAACTAGTACAAGACCTTTGTGACCAGTGGGTAAGCGTCAAAATCCGTTAACTCATTAAATTAATATGAGATTTTTAAAGTATTTGCTTGATCAAACCGACTTTGCCAATGCGTCATATATGAAGAGGCTAATTTCGAATTATTCCAAACAACAATAACATTTTCACTATTTGATTTTGCTGCTGCTCTGCTGTAGTTAAAACTACCTGTTTGAACGTGCAATTCGTCAATGATGATGTACTTGTCATGGTGAATCGAATAAATTGAAATTGCCCTGGTCGGAATATCAGCAAGCATCAATACATTCAGCGCAGCCAGACTTGCTTTTGACTGATTACCTTTTTCATCGACAACAACTTTTACATCTACGCCACGCTTTTTCGCTTCTAGTAATGCAGCCACGATTGCAGGAGATGTGAATGAATATGCTGCTAAGCGGATACTAAATGCTGAAGACGAAATCGCCTTTAGCACCAATTTCTCAGCGTTCAACTCTGGCGAAAATGCGCTTTCAATGCAAGTCCCAGAATTAAGAGCGACCAAATTTCCCTCAGCAGTAAAGCACTGTGCGTTTGTTTCATGAAAAAAAACAACACTCATGAAAATAAGCGTTTTGCAAATCAATGCCGGCAATCGATCTATCATTGAATATCAAGCTTTCATATAAAATTTGCACACGAATTCTAGACAAGTCATTTTAGAAAATTGAAGTCACTCAGATCTTTCTCGATTAAAGGCATGACTGTTTGCTATAAAATATATTCCAATATTGAACTCTTAATTCGCATACACGGACTTCAAATTTGCGAGCTATATGGTAGAGATTTAATATATTTCTCCATATAGGCGAAGTCGGGACTGCCATCGTTCAGAACTGGCAATCTAATGATTGACTCTCGCATTCGATCAAGATGCCACTTTCGCCCATAATTGAAACGATATTTTTCCTTGCGGATAATCGTACAGAAAAATAATGCGGTGGCTGACGTCAGCTTGAAATCTCTTGGATACAATACATTCACATCGTCAGTGGCCCAATACGGATCTGGTTGGAAAAATGCTTCAGCAACTGAGCCGTTATAGCTTACGCTGATCGTTCCACCTTCATGAATGGCCTTCTGTCCAACCTTGGCTGTGACGCCATTTGCAGTATCCGAGGCACCTACATAGGGAGTGATTCCAGTGAGCATGTCGGCCTTTGTCAATCGCTGTCCCTTTCTAAGGTCAAACAATTTCTTAAGGGCAAATTCTCTCCACAAACTTGTATTTAAAGGAATTTTTCCGTCAAACTGCGCAGGGGCGTCAGCACCTTGATATCGGTCAATATCAGTTTTCGCTACCCAAGTTGGAATTATTTCTTGTTCAGGAAGTTCTAGGTCTTTGAGCGTTCTATTCGCCTGACGGCCAAAACCGAATCGGAACCGATTGGCTGTGATGCACAAAACCCACCAGAGCTTTTCCTGATCGGTCATTGCCCGTCTTGGAGTAAGAATCATTACGTGAAAGCCACTGTAATAGGGAAATGGCTGTAAAAACGCGACTCCAGCGCCGCCCTGACCATTAAGTGCGACGGTGATTGTTCCTGCTCGCGCTGGAGCCAAATTCGTAATTGGACTGACACGTGCGGTCACACCGTTGTTTCGGGCTGCGCGCCCGACGAAATTGACCGCATCATGCCCAGACGACTGCTCTAAGCGGTTCAACTCTAAGCTGTGACCATACTCTAAAGTGAAGAGTTCATTAATCGTTGGCACTTGGTACCTCTTGTTCAAGTTCGCCTTCCAAACCAAATAGGCGAAACATCGCGTAGTTCCTCACTACACACTCGAAATCGGCCTGAGTAAGCGTTTGGTAATCCGTTTCCATATAAGCCTCAGCGCACCATTCTTCGGCGGCAGACACTACCTGCATCACACTTTCGCCAGCGTGAACTTCACGGTTTCGATATAACTCCACCCATCGGTCACGAATCATAGCCCAAGTATCATTTTGGTCAATGCGGCCTTTGTGCTTGGTTTTTAAGAAGCCGTCATCACGCCAATAACCAAACCACGTCTTCCGATCTGACTTTGCGTGAGGTTTACCTGCAATCCAGACCATAATGCAGGTGACAGTACCTACAGGATAGAAAAGCTCCTGCGGCATCGACATCACCGCGTCTAAAGTATGATGCCTCATCAATTCTTCACGCACCGGATTGGCTGAAATAGCACACGACATTGGGACGATAGCTATGCCAATAGCACCGGGCACCAAGCAGTCAAGCATCTGCTTCACGAAATAGAGCTCATGCAATTCAGCATCGCTTTTGGACTGGGCGTAAGGCGGATTGAGCATGCCTACATTAGGCTTCAATTTTTTTACTGCCTTAATAATGGCATCATCGAAGCAGCTTGCTTGGTGCAAATTAGCCTTTCCGTCTCCCCTTAAAATCATATTCGATGCAGCCAAGGCAAACATCTTGGGGCTATTTTCGATACCAATCAGACGATTTTTCTTGATATCGGTTCGCTGTTCTTCAGTAACAGCTTTTCTCAGCATGTGCTGCATTGCAGAGATGAGGAAGCCGCCTGTCCCTGCACAAATATCTAACACCTTCGATTCTGGACCAACATTAGCAATCAAGGAGAACAATTCGGCGACATGGCGCGGTGTCAAGACAATTCCCAATGCTTTTTTGTCGCCAGCGGTGTATTTCAAAAATTCGCCATAAAACTGTCCCACAACATCAAAATCATGATAAACGTTGATGTATGGCCATACGTTATCGCAAATGCGTGTAATAATTTCTTTAAAAACTCCATCTGGATACTCTTTGGCTGTTTTGCTATCGGGTTTACCAAGCACAGGATGCACAGCGATTGTTGAATAGGGCTGAAGCATTGTGTCCTTCTTGGCTTGCGGTATTTCAGCCTTATCCAGTTCCTTTTTGATTGCGCCAAGCCATGCATCTTGTAGATCTTCAGCGGGTAAAGCAGAGAATGTCTTCATGAATGGCAAATTCATCAGTGCAATCAATGTTCCGCTCACCAATAGCGGTTTATCTTCTTCAGATACCTTTGCTTTCGTCCAAATCAGTTCGTGAAGCTCCCTAGAAAAAGCTAAAAGATCAGAATGGCGCTTCTTAGCCACATCTGGATCGAATGAAGACAGACGGTAGTAGTCATCGTATGGAAGAATATCCGTGACACACATCCCAGACTCATTGGTAAGGTTCTTTGTTTCGACCGTACCAGCTGGAATTAAAAAATTAGATACCTTAAGGGAACTAGAGGTTGAGCCACTGACAGCAACAGCAACGACTGTGTAATGCTTGGAAAGATGTTTGGCATAGTGCAAGACACCATCAACTGCGAAATCAACCGGCTTTCCCCTAGTGGGACTTTCATGTTTCTTTACGTCTGGCTTACACTCAAACACAATTAGAAATGCTGTATCCCTTCGGTTCGATATAATAAATTCAGGATAACCCGCATTGCCTTTGGCATTTTTGCTGGCTTTTGAAAGTAGTGATCTAACCTTAGCAATTTCCGACTTTTGCTCTTCTACCGTGATACCGTTGTCGGGTTCGCTGTAGCTTAAGGCTCGCAGTTGATCACGAACTAAATTTTCAGTGATTTTCTCATTTCGGCTTTGCTTGGTTTGGCTTGGTTTGACTTTCAAAGTATTTTTCAGCATTTTGACTTTTCAATTTTTTTCCCACGTTTACACAACTAATTCCTTCCATGCTCACTAGCATTGAAAGTAAATTATCTAACTTCTTGACGTTTCTATTTACTACATTCGTCTCAATTGTTCGCTCTTTTCATAATTTATAAAATTTTTCCTTCGGCGTGAAATATTCACACCTGGAATTGTCACGACATTTTTGTCAATTAAATTTTTGATTGCAACTTGAAGCTCTGATGGGTAACAATTTGTTTTACAAAGAATGCTGGCGAATACATCTCGATTCATAGTGATCGAGTTATCTTTAAAAAGGGTTAGTACATAATTTCCGACATGTTCTAAATCTGACCCACCAATCATTTCAATCTGATCAGTATCAATACCAAACAAATCATCCATTCCTTTGTTCGCATTATTTTTTTCAAGTTTCGCCGCCGCTCGAACCGTGTTTTGAATGCCATCCAAAATTTCTGATTGCTTCAAAAATTCAATAACTCCTAGTGGATGGCGAGTAATATATAAAAGATGGTATTTCGTTCGATCCCTCAACGGATCGAGGATAGTGACATAGGCGGACATCGTTCGAAAATTATTAATTTGTGATCGAGAAGTCACGGCTAATCTAAATTTTTCTAGTAAGAAGCGTTCTCGCTCAGTCGGTTCCTGAGGTAATAGATCAAGATTAATTGCGCCATCAAATAGCTCTGAAATCTGTTTTTTCAAATCCGGCATTGACACTGTACGGTTCACAAAGTCGTACATAAAATTGATCAAAAATTCACTATTAGGCCTATTCAATAGGGCTTCAAGAATATTTGGTCGAACAGTAAGCCATCCTTTTGGATCAATAAAGAAGAACGCAAAACTGTCAGAATGAAGCATCGTTAGCAGTACTGGAATCTGTTCGACAAAGTCACCATTAATAGCCGTTGTCGTTACATTTTTTGGGGAGCTTTCAAGAAGAAATTTCTTTAAACGAGCAAAAGATTTGGGGTTTTGTTCAACATAGATCGCTCTAAATTTTACTGAGTGACCAACTTCAGCCAAATTAACTTGGATTTTTTCAAGAAGCTTTAAAGAAATCGCAATTGAAGTAGAAGATAAGTCTTCACTCTCGTCTTGCCATGGCCCAGAAAAACAATCGACAAACGCAACCTCACTCAGCCCCAAATTGCTCGCATTCCATCCAATTATGTAAAGTAACCTCTCAAGATACCCTTCAAGTAAGAGATGCTTTATGTATGCTTGCTCTCGTCCGCGATATGCTGTTGGAATAATCTCGTGTGGTGCGAATAGTGTCATAAGTGATCGGTACAATGAGTTCGGGATTTCACCCACGGATGTACAATGTTTTTCGTTTAACCAAACAAAAATATTGATTTTTGTCTATTGGGAATTAAGATGTCGTTCTGATGGATAGCACTCGCTTTTATCCTAGCGCCACCGTCTGTTTTCAACGCACATAGATCTTTAGTCCTAATATGTTCGTGCAGAGCTTCGCGGACAATATCCGACGTCGCATTCGTCTGGTTTGCAATATTTTCCAGCAATTGAATAAAGGGAACACCATCTTGTTTATCATAAATAATCTTGGGCAAATATTCCTGAAGTGTACCTATACTTGCCTTGCGCAATGGTTCGTCAAATGCAGCCGTAGCGCCAAAGTTAAAGCCTGATTGACCAGTCACCTGTTCATCTTGGTTCGCTTGGTAGCCAAGCTGAAAAAGACCTGGCTCTAGACTATGCCCAAAACTATTTCCGTGCTCCCAATGCACTTCTTTCATTACGTCATTCGCCTTATAGGCATTTGATAAATGAACCAGCCAGTAAGACCATGGGTTATTTCCTCTGGGAGTAACAAAAAACAAGGTCATGAATCGCGCTCCACTTGCTTTCCAAATTCCTAGCGCAATTTGTCGCTGAATGATTTCACGCCATCGTGCCTGTGCTTTTAACCGAGCATATCCTCCCCAATCAATGAATTGTTCAAGACCGATTTTTCTGGTGATTTGATGAAACTGATCGCTATCTGTTAGAAATGCCAATAGTGAATCAACGTTAAAAGTCAAAATAACTTCGGCACCTTGAAGGGTACTCATTATGTTTTTAATTGTCGACATCTTGATGTCATCATAGGCATACTGGTCGAGCAAAAAAAGTACTCGTTCGCCGCCTTTTCGTTGCTTCGCCGAATTCACAATAGAGCCGCAAACATTTTCGAAGTCATCACGATAAAGCGCAATATCTTTACCGATGCGAGAGTCATAGCCTTCGCCACTTAAAACGTATTTAAGATGTGCAAAATTTGATTGGTTTAATTCAACAAAATGGTAGTGAGCATCAACTTTACGATTGGAATGTATTCGTTTCAGATTTAATTGTGCTTCTGCTTCCTGTACAGTTTGCAGTAGCAGTAATGGAGAACCTAAGGCTAAATTATTTCCATCTGCATAGATTCCTCCACCAGCGAAGCCATCAACAAGAGTTAACTTAAGACTGGGCATTCGCTCATTTGCCATCAACACAGCAATATAGCGCCGCAAATAATCAGTCACTAATTGATGTTTTACCTTGCTATGCGGATCAAGTGATGGCGGTGCTGCGCCAATTTTCCAATTCCATTTATCGTCTTTTTTTGCCAAGTTGCAGCCCCACTTTAAAGAGAATGCACTACGTTAAAGTCATAGCGATAATTCTGGCACCTGATCCCAAGTTGTACCGCCCAGCTCTCGCCCACCTTTGGTTTTCCCTACTTTTACTAAACGAATTAACGCACCATCACGGCCAATTACCTCAATACGCTGTGCCCTTGCAGAAATGCCCTCTGCAATAAGTTCTTCAGGAGCCCAATGACCCCACTGCTTAAAATGAAAAGGAACGCCTGCTTCTCTGCACTGATCCCTAATACTTTCTGGCCATGCAGGATTCATGGAGCGCGACTCTGGACCACTTTCGCCACCTGCTATAACCCAATTAATTCCTGCATGTTGAGATCCAGGAGATGCTAGCCACGGCGCTAAGTTTAATGGACCTAATAGCGGTTCAGCGGAAACAAAGCGTACCACGACATCGTGTTCAAGCAAATGCTCAACACGCTTTTCCAACCATAGTTGATTCTCGGTACTTGTACCCAGCCAAATGTTTTGTGGCCATTTTCCACTCCAAGGAGCCAATTTGCGGACATGTCGAATTCGTTTTGTCAGTAATAACCAATCCAGATTGGGAGTCGCCTCGATGAGCCCCCAAAGTCGTTCCCTTGTCTCGTTTAGATCAGCTCGGTCTTCGAATACATCTGCCATTGATGCACAAAACACTCTCCGCCGTTCGCCTGCCTTGGCCGCTTCTTTGTCCCATTTCAAAGGTTCCTTCCAATGTGCCTCAGAAAAGAAGCGTCTCGGCGCAGCCTTACCCCATAGTTCATCCATACCAACACGTTTCGCCCACGTCTCAGCATAACAATGCTTACAAGCGGGCGAAATACGTACACAACCCCACCACGGGTTGAATGTATGATGTGTCCACTCAATCTTGCTATTTACGCCCATATAATTCTCCCTCTCGAATAAACACTGTATATAAATACAGTATAACTACAATGTTCTATTCGTAAATTTATTCGTCTTCTAAACGTATCGATGATTTACCAAGTGCTTTCATACATTGCATAAAAAATATGAATGTAAATGCTCCTCGATTAATTTTATTCGCCAAACCTTTATAGCTTTCATCAACACCGATGGCAGCAAGGCGCTTCACTAGTTCCTCATATCCGATCCCAGATCTTTTGATTTCTGCTTTCAGGATATTGGAGGCCTTATTTGTCCAAGCTTGTTCGAACATTGAAACTCCACTCACGTATATTCACCATATACGTTGATTATTCAATGATTTCGAGAAAATATCTATATATTCAAGTAAATATCCATATTTATGTTGAATTATCACCACTAAACTTCAATAGTGTTTAAATGTTACCAATTAGTTATGATTCAGAAAAAAAGGCAGCATATCGTTTGAGTACTCTCTTATTTATCCAAGAGACGCCAAGAACGCGTGCTAACTCACCTTTGCGGAATGTACCTTTTGTTCGAATCAAAAAATCTACCGCTGACTGAATTTCAGCAGGTGAAGGTGCATAAAATTTAAAGTTCAAATTTTGATGTATTGGCTCCCAAAGCCAAAATGGAATATTGGAAACACGATTTTTACTTTGATCAAAAAGGTATGAACTACTAAATCGACGCTTCTCACAAATAGAAACAAACCGATTTGGCCAATCTTGAATTAACCAGGCAATTAAATTCATAATTTTGTAACGAACTTCAATGGGTAAAGATTCAAATCTCCTATTTTTTGTCGGTAAATGATCAAATTCTTCAAGAAAACCAAGATCTTTAAATTCATTTTGCAATCGATTCGTCCGACGCCGATCCAAAAATAGTCCTGCTATCATCCTTAAGCCACTAAAGGCAAGAAAAGCATCGACTGGCTTGCCAGCTATATTCATCCATCCTCTCGCTAAAGTTCTTTCTAGTACCCACTGAAAATCAAGCAATAATTCAGTTGGGACATCATCAATATCCTTATTTGTAATTCGACTTTGCCTACAACAATGACAGTTCAGTATTGGATTTCCATCTAGCAAATCATTCGTCTGCTTATCCCAACGATCAATGACAACGGGAGCATTACAGGACGGGCACATGTCTAGTAGATGTCGATGATGAACTAAGCAAGTTGTAACGAATGCGAGTCTCCATGAGCGTCTGAAGTAGGGGACATCATCTGTCCCTAAACAGTCGGGACAGTACGAAAAACCTCGTTCACGTTCTATTTGGTCTCTATTACCTAGAAACGAAACCCATGAATTTGCCCCTTTTTTTGTTAAGGCTTTAAACAGTATTCCGTCGTATGGTCGAAGAGTGGTATTCACAACTTGGATATACGGTGTACCCGTATGGACATGCAATGTCTCTAAAATTTCATCTCGCGCGAAAAGATCAACATCACCGGACATTACTTGAGCGCCACGCCCCCAAGATCGGTAACAAAAACTCTCTAACTTTAATCCTTGGCTCCACGCAAGCCTCACCAGCCAAGAAGACAAGATTTCATCTGGTTGTGGTTTTGGACGAACAAACCATAGATTATCTTGACTCATTTAACCTGGATATCGAGTTCTAGAAGAAGGGCGTCGCCAACCTAATTTCTTTAAATTGTTAGCGCTTAAAGCATCGAGTGAAATTTTTTCCTTCCCCGTTCTAATGGCTTGCTCCGCAAGTAATCTGATTAATCGCATAACTTCGCCAATAGTGCCTTCGGACTCCTCAAGGAGTCTCATCGACATATCCTCGGCGGCTAACGACGAAACTTCATTAAGCATCAATACCTTCTCGACACTTACCAACAGGCGTAAGAATTCTTCACCATATCGCCACTTTGGTAAAAACACTGGTTCAAATCGATTCGCGATTTGCTGGTCTGTTTGAAGTGCATTCAGACCATCAGGTGTTCCAGAAACCACTATCGGGATTTCTAATTCATTTCCTAAATACTTAAGACCATTTAAGAATTTTCTTTGCCTTATTGGTGTACCAGCCAATGCATGTTGAAACTCATCCAGAATGATCATTTTGGTCTGCAAATCTTGAAGAATTTTTTGAAGTCGTCGCAACTTTGCATCCGCTGGCTCCCTTGACGCACCATATGCTTGCAGCCGTTCGAGCAGAGCCCCATACAATCGTGTTTCATCTGGATCTGGTGGTGTTTGAATCATCAATACTGGAAGAATCACTCGATCTAAAGTGGGATCAGGATTCGGCGCGTGACGCCTCAAAAAATTCTTTAGTAACATCGTCTTGCCATTATTAGTTTCACCAATGATGGCTAGGTTGGGCATTCTATGTTTTGTAGGGTGCACCAATAATTGTTCGAGTGTGTTACGAATTTCAATTGCACGCCCATATCCAATCCACGTTGATTCGTGAAGTGTTCGAATGCGTGATTCGTTAGAATGATCCTGATTCATCTGATTCTCAATAACGCTCTATTTCGTCATATGGCTCAATATTAGGTGATTGTTCTGGTATCACCTTTGAATTTGGCACGCTAGAATCACTTGCTTTGGATTCTTCACGAAATTTTTCATGATGCTTTCTCCTGGTTTGTGCCAAGCGGGTTTTACGTGTTGTGGTTTTCGATAACTCTTCGATTCGACGCATTTCATCATATGCTCTGAATATTTGAGTTTCATCAGCATTATTTTTCCCTTGATCAGCGAGAAAGCGCAACGTAGACCGAAGCTCCCAAAGGCTCATCGGTGGTCTACTCGTGTCGCGGTATGGGATCTTGAAATACTTTTCAGCATCAGGATCGAAGAAAAGAAGAAAACTGATGTCACGCGGATCACGGCGAAAAAGAAATTTGCGCTTATTTTTCTTACTTTCGGGGTCAGCAGCACCAACCCAACGACGCAGCACATCTGCGTAGTAGTGAATGCCATCTATGGACACGCCATAATGTTGAATCGTGCGTTCAATAATCGGCAAGAAACTAACTCTCAATGACTCTTCATCGGTGACAAGTGTAATCTGACCTGTACCAATTTCTGTATCAGATCCCAAAAGACCTTCTGTATATCGTTGTATAGGCGCTTTCTTAAGTGCGCTATGTATTTTGTAGTGGTAAACGCCGGCGATCAAAGTAGCCAACCACTTCTCAAATTCATTTAAAGTCATTGCCGCTTTTTTCTGAGAATCATAAACTACCCGCTGATCATGATCAGCAAATGTTGCTCCTGGTAGTGCATGTATTTCAGTTGCAAGTGTCCCCATCAATCGTTCAATATGTCCACCGTAATTCGGAGTCTTTAATTTTCTAAAAATTAGGTTGATTCCTAGATTGTTGCATGCGGTACTCAAAGTCTCTCCGCGAAACTCTTTGGCATTGTCAACGTGAATTACCTTGGGCTTTCCCATACACGGATAACTAACATCCAATCCATTTTTCACTAAAAATTCCTTCTTAGCCAAAATAGCGTTTGCAATGCAAATCCCTGTTCCAAGTATGCCTGGTGGATCGAACGACACATAGTATCCAGCGACCATCCTACTAAAGACATCGATAGCAACCGTAATCCAAGGTCGTCCAATCGCGACGCGATGCTCTTCATCGACAAGCATCACATCTAAAAAAGTATGGTCGATCTGTATTACTGAATATGGATAATCGACATTTGGAACAGTTCCCTCGGTTAGACGAAAACGTTGTGCAGCCTTCGCACCGCCACGTTTCGTAGCCACTATACTCTGATCAATTTTTTCTATTCGTCCGCGAAAAGTATTGTATGAGGGTATTTGTATTTGTTCATTTCGACACAACCGGCCTAATTCTCGATAGGCATTTCGAATTGTTCGTCTCTGAGTGTTTAACCAAAATTCAAGGATAACTTGACCAATTAATTTCTCGGCTTCAGGCGCAATTTTTGTTGAACCTTTGTCAGATCGCCTTTTTCTCAACAGGTTTGTAACTAAATCACCTTGCTTAAACTCCGCTATCCAACGGTAGATAGTAGATCGATTTACTTGTGCTTTACTGGCTATCTCATCGATATCATTTACGGTATGAACCTTGCGATCAATTAGACGGCTAATTGCAGTGTATTTTTCATACGCAATATTAAATTCATCATCGTCAACTGCATCAAAACTTCGTATGCCCTTCGCACGCACAGAATTTATAAGCTGAAGAGTAGATAGCTCAACTATTTCGTCTTCATTCGAAACAAGATTGCGAATGCTAACTTTTGTTGGCGTTTCAAGACGCTTTACAATGCACCTTGCACCAGCGTTTGTTTCAACCAGTACACCTGGAAATATTTGAAGAATTTGAGTCATATAATTTCAACTATTTGGGATAGATTTTGTTGTATCGATTGTCCATATTTCACTGGACATCGTTAGACGTTTGGTCAAATCCGTGCAAATTATTCCAATATTAACAAGCCACCAAATCCACGGTATATATTGAATTTTTCGCTCATCACTATTTGTCAGTTCATTCAATAAATTCTTGGGTGTAGTCAATTTTAAACGTAGCATCGACCGTCTAATTTCCAATTGCATTTCACGTTCCTGTAAACTCGCATTTAGGTAGCGTGTCGTCTTATAAGAAAGTAAAAATCTCGCATTCGCCAATAGGTCAGTTTGAATATGTTTTTCAGTAACAATTTTAAAGCGAATACCTATTGGTCTTAAAGCAGCAATTGCGGCGCGATATTTATGTCTTTGAATTTCCCAGTCCCGCTTAAGATTGGCGATTGGCTTCACTTCAAAAACGGTGGGTACAAGGTTTGCATCGCGACTACGTGCCAATGAATGATAGGAAACAAGTACATCTGGTGTGTATGTACGAGAAACACCATCTGCGTCAATCCACTCAATCGAAAATGGCTGTGTTGCGTACTTTTCGATTCGACTGTCCCATTCCAATAACGTCAAAAAATCATGTTCTAGCATTGATTCTGCTTGCGCTGGGAATGGGTTTTTATTCGATGCAAAGGATGACTTTATCCCAAAGTTGGAAGCTGTAATTTCTCTAATTGGCATCAGCATTTCATCTCCCTCCAAATAGCTTTGAAGTGAGACGTCGTTTTTTGTCCTAATCCTGATGATCTTTTGTCGCATAAGTTCCCAATAAGGGTGTTGTTACGTATGTACTTTTCCCTACACGTAATCGAATATATTTCTAATTTTTTATATTCATATGATACGATCAATCTTCTCTTTAAACTTATATACACGGGGTACACATGGCTTTGTATGAGTGCATTGACTGTCAAAAACCATTGAGCGCAACAGCTAAACAATGTAATGGTTGCAATTCGACTGATCCCTTTGGTCGACAACGTGCTAGCGATAAATTCCGACTCAGCATGATGCTCGTTTTGATTGTTATTGGTATCGGTATTTTTCTGGCGTTTAAATTTGAGTTCTTGACCTTTCAAATGGTCAAAAATTTGCTTTTTAAACAGTGACTCAATAATCGCTAGGTCATGGTCGATTCCATTTCTAGTTGCATAGAATCGCCGCCCTGACATAATCCCAGGCACAGAGAGCGAATAGGTAAGATCGAACTCAAAGTCAAAATATGCAGAGATTTCCCAGAAATAATTTAGTCGAGAAGCCGAATTAAAGATCTCTGCATGCAGAGACTTTACCAATGTAGCCGCAAGAACTTTGTCACATTTAAAGGACACATAAGGTGAACTTTTAATGAATCCCCATCCATGACCTTCGCAACTACCGATAGTTCTTATCAAATGAGGCGAATTTAGGGTGTCAACAAGTTTCTCAATTCGCTCATCTATCACCAAAAGCTCTTTTGCTTCCAAGTATGGTCTTGGCTTACCTTTAAAGTAGGAAACCTCACGCTCACTACTTGCCCCCAAAGTCTTCTTTAAGGTGCTCAACACTTTTGATACTGAAAATATTGATAAATTCATCTTTGATTCCTTAAGTGAACAATAATCAAAGCAAGCAATCCAATTTAGCTATTCGCAAATAGCAATGGTTGTTTTCTCAATTACTGATGTTTTTCACACAAGGAATCAGGGCGCTTTGATTTGCCCATCGCTCTGGGCATACTGGCTGCCTCGGGACAAATTCCTGCCGATACTTTGGATCAATATGAATTCGCCGGGGAATTATCTTTGTCAGGCGAATTGCGAGCGATACGTGGTGCGCTCGCCATGACTTATGCCATCTGCAGAAGCACCGACAATTCCTCAAACAGCGCACGAGCATTTATGTTGCCTAAAGCGAATGCCAATGAAGCCGCCTTAGTCAGTGATGCGCGTATTTATCCGGCTGAATCACTGCTACAGGTGTGCGCCCACTTCGCTGGTATTGACCCTGAATCAAAGATCAGCACGCATAAAAGCCTGGTGCAAAGCGAAGCGCCACGCTATCCCGACTTTAGTGATGTAAAAGGGCAATTGCAAGTGAAACGTGCTTTGGAGGTCGCTGCCGCCGGCAACCACAGCGTCCTCCTCATGGGGCCGCCAGGTACTGGCAAATCCATGTTGGCGAGCCGCTTTCCGGGTATTTTGCCGGGTATGACCGAACAACAGGCACTGGAATCCGCCGCCGTACAATCGCTGAGTAGTGGCTTTACTTTGAGCAAATGGAAGCAGCGTCCCTATCGGTCGCCGCACCATACGGCCTCCGCAGTCGCACTGGTAGGCGGTGGTAGCACGCCACGTCCAGGTGAGATTTCATTGGCGCATCATGGTGTATTATTTCTCGATGAATTGCCAGAGTTCGACCGCAAAGTCTTAGAGGTATTACGCGAACCCCTAGAATCGGGACATATCCATATTTCGCGGGCAGCGAAACAAGCCGACTTTCCAGCTCGCTTTCAACTAATCGCTGCCATGAATCCCTGTCCTTGCGGCTATCTGGGGCACTTTAATAACAAATGTCGCTGTACTCCCGACGCAGTGAGTCGTTATCAGGGCAAGATTTCTGGACCTTTGCTCGATCGCATTGATATGCAAATTCAAGTACCGGCCTTAGCGCATGCAGACTTATTGCGTCAAAGTGATGGCGAACCAAGTCTAGCCATACAAGAGCGAGTAGAGCGTGCCTTCGAGCGGCAAATAGCACGTCAAAATAAAGCGAATAATCTACTTAGCACCAAGGAAATCGATCAACTGTGTGAGACCGATGAGGCGGCAGGACAATTGTTGCGCAATGCCATGCTCAAGTTAAACTGGTCGGCACGTGCTTACCACCGGGTACTAAAAGTTGCTCGCACCATCGCCGACCTGGCAAATACCACTGAGATTCAACAAGCCCATGTGGCAGAAGCGATACAGTATCGCCGCGCATTGCGTGAACCTTAATCTACCGCAATAAGAGTTTCGCAATTTTCAAAAGTTTGGCTTACACTATTACCTAGCAGTAAGTACTTTATATTATCGGCCTCCATCAACGACAAGCTGAAATCGAAAAACCAAGTTCTTAAATTCACCATCAAAGCAAGATGCAGTAACGCGTTGATGTTCCAAAGTAATTGTGACCAAGTGTAGGGCTAGAGCCGGAAGGCAACACTGTCTCCCGCGATTTTTTACAACATTAGTCGAGGTTTTTTGATGAGCATCAAACGCAGAATTTGGGCACTGCCCATCATCGCTACTGTCATTTTTGGTATTGGTATTGCCGCCAGTGTCTATTTTTCGACAACCGCCATTGATTCTATTAAGACCACTGAAAAGATCGATTACCCGGTACTTGATCGTTCTAAGAATATTCAAGCAGACGTGCAAGGTATCGTTGATGCTTTGAAACAAGCAGTGGGTGAAGACGATAAAAAAGGCATAGACGCGGTCAATGAGCGTGCTAAGAAAGTCCGCGAGAAATTCAAAAATCTCGGCACACTGCCTGGTCAGCAGGCCTTAGGTGATCGCCTCGCTAAGGAATTTGACGCCTATTTTGGTCCAGCCACAAGTGTTGCAAAAATCATGCTTGGCGTGGATCAGGGAGATCCACAAGCTGCTATCGGGCAAATGCAAACCTCATTGAAAGTACTTGAAGACGATCTAAAAAGGACGGTTGAGTCTGCTCAAAAACAGTTCACTATGGGTGTGGATAATTCTGGCGCCAATGTACGTAATGTCTTGTGGACAGTCATTGCGGCAGGTTTAATCGTTATGCTGGTACTGGTTGTCGTGTCATATTTTATTATCCGCACGATCTGGCAACAACTCGGCGGTGAACCAGAATATGCCCAAGAAATTGCATCGGCAGTCGCATCGGGCAATTTGACTATGCAGATAGACGTTGAACGAGGTGACACGACCAGCCTGTTGGCCGCATTGGGCGAAATGCAAACGCGCTTACAAAATATGGTTTCGGACATCAAAACTTCAGCGGAAACCATTAAAGTCGCCAGCGCGGAAATCGCCAGTGGCAATTCTGATCTGTCTTCGCGCACAGAATCGCAAGCCAGTAGTCTGGAAGAAACTTCCAGCTCTATGGAAACGATGACTGAAACCGTCAAGCAAAATGCCGACAACGCGCGTCAAGCCAACAAGATGGTAGAAACCGCCTCAGAAGTCGCCGTAAAAGGCGGCGAAGTTGTCAGCCAGGTTGTGACTACTATGGACGATATCAACCAATCCTCGAAGAAGATTGTTGACATCATCAGCGTCATTGATGGCATCGCGTTTCAAACTAATATTTTGGCATTAAATGCAGCCGTTGAAGCGGCTCGTGCCGGTGAGCAAGGCCGCGGTTTTGCTGTTGTCGCATCGGAAGTTCGTAGTCTGGCGCAACGCAGTGCCGCGGCGGCCAAAGAGATTAAGACTTTAATTGGTGATTCGGTGGATAAAGTCCGTACCGGTTCTGTCTTAGTTGATCAGGCCGGGCAAACTATGGGGGAAATCGTGGCCTCGGTGCGTAGAGTCAGCGACATCATGGCTGAGATCACCGCAGCTAGTCAGGAGCAAAGTACGGGTATCCAGGAAATTGGTTCAGCGATCAATCAAATGGATGAAATGACCCAACAAAATGCCGCGTTGGTAGAAGAAGCAGCGGCGGCGGCGGAGTCTCTGGAAGAGCAAGCTGACCTGCTGACCAAGGCATTAGATGTATTCAAATTAAACAACGTCAACAGCAAATCTAACGTTGTCCGAGCTAGTGCTACCATGCGTTCAAAGACAGGCGGTGGACGCCCTGTACAAGCCAGAATTACAGCAAGTCCCGCTAGCTCGAACAAACAATCCGCCGATGGTGACTGGGATGAATTTTAAACCCAGAATTTCCATTGGGATTTGAGGCGATGGTGGATGCACTTTTCGAGGCAGTTTTTACGTGAATGAGGCGCAAATAGCTAGCTATTTGCAACGAAGAACGAAAAAAATGACCGAAAATGCGCCGCCAGCGCTCAAATAGCGTCGAAGACGCGCCTAATGGAAAATCTGGGTTAAATAGAGTGCATTCTTTGTAGCACAAAGCAAAAATCCCACATCGGCATGTGGGATTTTTTTATGACAAATACAAGATCAAACTGGTAAATAAGCCTCTACCAATCGCACCCAATAACTAGCGCCGATTGGTAATAAATCGTCATTAAAATCATAGCTAGGATTATGCAAATTGCAGGGTCCTAATCCATGACCAGCGTTGCGATGCGCGCCTTCGCCATTGCCAATGAAAACATAGCATCCAGGCTTATGCTGTAACATAAAAGCAAAATCCTCGGCACCCATCGTCGGCTCTACATGCTCGTCAAGCTTTGCGGGGCCAACTAAATCGCGTATGACCTGAGTCACGAATTGCGTTTCTTTTTCATGATTTATCAAAGGCGGGTAATTGCGTTTAAAAACAAAATCTACTTCTGCGTCGAAAGCAGCCGCAGTCGATTGGGCAATTTTCTCCATACGACTTTCGATCAAATCCAATACCTCGGTACTGAAGGTACGTACGGTACCGATCAGGCTGGCATCATCGGGAATCACATTGGTAGCACTTCCAGAATGAATTTGCGTCAATGACAGCACCGCCGGCTCCAGTGGGTTCACATTACGACTGACTATGGTTTGCCAGCTTTGTGCAATTTGTACCGCTATCATTACTGGATCTATCCCTTTTTGAGGCTGCGCAGCATGGGCTCCTTTACCCCGCACCGTCACGTGAAACTCATTTGATGAAGCCATCATGCCACCGGAACGCACAGCAAAAGTACCGGTCTCCATACCCGGCCAGTTATGCATTCCAAATACCGCATCCATAGGGCAACGCTCAAACAAACCTTCTTCTATCATCCGTCGGGCACCGCCGCCACCTTCTTCAGCTGGCTGAAAAATAAGGTAGACGGTACCGTCAAAATTTTGATGTTGCGACAGATAGCGCGCTGCGCCTAATAACATCGCGGTATGCCCATCGTGTCCGCAGGCATGCATTTTTCCTGCACGTTGCGAAGTATGTGCAAATTGATTCAGCTCCTGCATAGGTAGGGCATCCATATCGGCACGCAATCCTATAGCTCGCGAACTAGTCCCGCGTTGAATAATACCAACCACGCCGGTATCAGCTAATCCGCGCAGCATGGGGATACCCCATTCTTCCAACTTCGCCGCCACGACTGCAGCGGTTCTGTGCTCTTCAAAACATAATTCGGGATGAGCATGGATATCACGCCGTATAGCTTGAATTTCTTGTTGGAATTCGTGAATAGAATCAATCAGTTTCATACTGTCCTCAGACGGCAATTATCAGTCTGGCAGTGTAAATCATTTTTTTCGGATTCGGCTACGCTCCCACTACGTAAGCAAGGTAATCGCACGAAGAAAATTAAGAGAAAAATTTAAAGCAAGGTGAAAACCCCAACAAAACCTCGTCGCAGTGGCGCAGGGGGCGCAGAAAAAACTTGGCTTTTGCCTTCTCTGCGCTATCTGCGCCTATGCGGCTAGCGCTTTTATCTTTTGTTTAATTCCCAAGCGCTCTATGCGATTGCTCTGGCAAACGCCCGGCATTATGTTTTCTTCTAGATATATCCTTTGTTTATGTCTGGTATACGAAAAAGCGACAAGACTTATTTGCTGCACTGCGATAAAGTAACACCTGTCTCCTCCAACACCTTCAAAGGTTTGGACTTAACCCGCAGCGAATAGCTAGCGGGTTTTTTTTGTCCATTTTTTCCTGCGGATGTAAAAACATTACCTAAGATTGAGCAAATTGAAGAGAAAAATGGGGGAATTAATTGATGTAGAGCGACGATACACAAAAAGAAAGGAGTGTGATGTTTCTGCGTATTCGCATCAAACATCGACACTCCCGGTTTTGAACATACAATTAGCGTCAATTAAATTTGCCTGACAGCATGTTCAGTGCAGCAATACTGATTGCCCCATGTAAGAATCAAATGTCGCTAAGAATTCGTCTATTTCTTCAATACTGGGTTCATTAGAAATCAATTCTTTCACATCTTGTCGGAAAGTCTCAGCCTGTATGCCGCCAATGAAACATTCACGGCAAACAGATTTGTCAGTAATTTCATAACCACCAAAACGCAAAGCTTCGTGCTCTGCCTGGGCACCGAATTCGACCACACTATATTGGTCGCTGTTATAGATGATGTTCATTTGCTCTTCCTTTCTCAGGGGAGTCTCGTATGAGAAACCTATCATTCAAAAACAAACAGGGTGCTTGGCTTGAAAAGAGAAAAACCGCTCTCTTGTAAAGAGTTACGGCAGAGCAAGGTGTTAACTTTAGGCTAGACTATCATCACTTTTTTAAATTGAAGCATTTGATCATAGGGCGGCAGTGATAATGCTTGGCGTAGTTCCACTAAATGTTGCGCATCATTAATAGCAATATATAAATTTTTTATGTTTTGCCTGAGCAAGCGATTCAGTGTGACACGCATGACGAGCTGACCTATACAGCATAGGCAACCGGGAGCGATGCGTTCTACGATAAGATGGCTATCGTCCCGCAGGAGCAGTACGCCTGTTGGCAAGCCTTCTAATAAGACTGCGGTTGTTTCATCTGAGGGAAGAGTGGCGGTGGCGGCAGCAATCCAGGCTTCACGCGCCTGATAATTACTACCTGCCACAAGAACCAGTGCAATTGGCGTAGTCGGCTTATTCGCCGCGTTTGCCATATTTGACTGATTCAACGCCCAATTGCTTAAGTTTGCGATACAAATGCGTACGTTCTAAGCCCGTTTTTTCTGCCACCCGCGTCATACTGCCACCTTCACGGTGCAGATGATATTCAAAGTAAATTCTTTCAAAGGCATCACGTGCTTCACGTAAAGGCAAATCAAAAGACAAATTATTGAATGAATGCTGGTTGTTTTGAACCAGATGATTTCCCATCGCGAAATCACGCGTTTCATAAGTCACTGGCGTTGCAGCAAATGAAGTCACATTATTGACCTGAGGATTCGTATCCATACTACTGATACGCGTAACAGGTGCAACTGGGCGTGGTGCTTCTACATTGCGGGTCAAACCTTGTTGTACCGCTTTTAAAAGTTTTTGCAAAGCGATGGGTTTTTCCAAGAAGTTCAAAGCACCGATACGAGTAGCCTCCACTGCCGTATCGATTGTTGCATGACCTGACATCATGATGACTGGCATCGTCAATAAACCATCACGCTGCCACTCCTTCAATAAAGTCACGCCATCGGTATCAGGCATCCAGATATCGAGTAAAACTAAATCTGGCCGTGATTGTGCTCGCGCCTCACGCGCTTGCTGTGCATTTTCTGCTAATTGAACGACGTGTCCCTCATCGCCCAAAATTTCCGAGAGTAACTCTCGAATTCCCATTTCGTCGTCGACGACCAATATGTTTGCCATAAATGTACCCTAAAACCTACTTCGCTAATTACACGACACTGTGCTTCTCTTTGGAAGCCTCCAGCATACACAGCACTTGAGATAAACCCCGAATGATACTCAGGTATTTGACTCCGGTGCTAACTTTAACAGCAAAATCGAAACTTTGGCACCGTTTGCATCGCTACGGTTTTGAATATCGACTTTGCCCCCATGTTCATCTACAATTTTTTTCACCATCGCTAAACCTAAACCCGTACCTCTTGGCTTCGATGTCGCATAGGGCTCAAAAGCGCGAGCCAATATTTTATTTGAAAAACCTGGTCCGTTATCAATTACCGACAAACGTACCGCAATTCTCTCGGTCTTATCGGCACTGGTGTAATGCACGATTTCCGCTGCGACATCGATTCTTGGAATCTGCCCCGTTTTCGCGTTTTCACTAACGGCATCCTGCGCGTTTTGCAGTAAATTATGTATCACCTGACGCAGTTGAGTCGCGTCGCCCATAATCAAAGGTAATTCCGATTCTATGTGCAGATGAATGATATCGCGACCATCACCCGACAAATACAAATGGAGTACATCGTCAATCAAGGCCGACAAATTAATCTTAGACAAAACTGCTTGCGGAATTTTGGCGTAATCGCGGAAGTCATCCACCATGCGTTTCATCGAAGTGACCTGATTAACGATGGTGGTGGTACTTTTATTCAAAAACAAAGCATCGGTTTCATTTAACTTATCCACCAGCTTCATTTGCAAACGTTCGGCTGACAATTGAATGGGGGTAAGTGGGTTTTTAATTTCATGAGCCAGACGACGGGCGACTTCGCCCCAAGCGATAGAGCGCTGAGCGGAAATAATATTGGTAATATCATCGAACACGATCACATAGCCCAGACCAGAAGCTACAGGCAAATGTGAACCGCGCGCTAATAAAGTCACGCCCTTATCTCCATCACCCGCTTGTAGGCTTGAAACCGCATCTGGCACTTCGTCAAATGCCGAACTAGGCAATTCAATTTGTTGTTGCCAATGTTCTTGTCCAGCGCCACCTGCTGATTGTGCGTGTTGCTCAGAGAAAGCCTTGTCAATTGCCTCCGCAAAGATTTGCAGACCGGGAATATCACTTAAAGGCTTACCTGTTTCGCTCTCTAGTTGACGACGCAAAATCCGCTCTACCGAATGATTACAAGTGACCAAGCAACCATATTGATCCAAGACCATCACACCAGCCGACATGCTCGCTAACACCGATTCCAAGTAAGCCTTGGCGTTTTCTAGTTCGGTTCGATTTTTTTCCACTGCCGAACGGGCATCAAATAATTGCCGCGTCATCGTGTTAAATGACTGCGTCAAGCTACCCAGCTCATCCGACGTCGTCGTGATAGGGCGCGGTGAGAGATTGCCTTCTGCGACCGCCTTGGTACCTTCTGCCAATAATAATAATGGTCGAGACAATTCGCTAGCAATAAAGAACGCCGCTGTGATCGCAGCAAAAATCGCAAACAATAAAAGCAAGGTCAAACTGACCAAGTACATGTCTTTCAGACCTTCACGGCTTCTGGACCGTTCACGATGCTCTGAAATTGCAGTAGTAAATACTTTTGCCTGCGTATCCAATAGTTCTGGGATAGGTTGAATCAGTTGTAAATAGCTAGATTCATGTTGAAAACGGGCATTCATGCCGCTCAATTGCAGAGGAATAATCACTCGTAAAAATTCTTTATCACCCAAATCACCGCCGCTGTTTTGATGAGCATCGGTATATAGATTACGCGTCGCATCTTCACCGATATGATCAAGGTGGGTACTAATTTTTGCGTACTTACCTTCTATTCTTACGGTTTGAATGATGCTGGCATTCGGTAATTCGGGTACCAAAATCGCTGGGTTTTTATTGGCCGTTGCGATAACACGCCCACGACCGCTGATGATAGTCGCTTCCTCAATTTGCATTTGCTCTAACAAACGCGACAACTTAATCGGCAAGGTCGAAGAGTATGGATTTTCGCTCACGTCGCTGAGTTGATTCGCCATGCTACGCGCCTTGGCCTCCAAATCTTTCAAGGTGTAATCTAAAGCGGTATGCCCTAAATCAACTCCCGAATTAAGTAATGGATCGAGTTTAACGATGAACCAAGAATCGATGGAACCCGTAACAAATTTTACTGAAACGATATAAATTAAAGTGCCCGGCAAGATACCAGCAAGCGCAAATAGAACCACCAAGCGGGTCATGATACGCGAGCCAAATTCGCGTTTACGATAACGTCTGACCAATTGCCATGAAAGCGTAATTACCATGGCCAATAAGCCAAGAGCCACTACTGCGTTGGCGATCAGCAGCAGGGGAAAATTCGCGTTAGTGTATTGAAAACGGCTGGAATTTTCGGTAGAGGTCATCAGCGAAAATAATAAGACGCTCATCAGAACGCCGCCGATTACCAAACCTTTCCACAAAAACTTAATCACTTATCGTCTGCCTTAAACGTAAATCGTTTCCACTCAGAGGCCAGACGCCAATCGCTATTGCTAAACGAGGTAATTAACATAGGTCTCGAGAGTTGATTGCTATCGAGCTTTAAACGCACTGCAACGTTGTACGTTGCATTCGGATTTAAGGAATTCTTTTCCGCTACCAACCAACGTCTTGGGCGCCAGACCAAAGTCATGGCTTCTTCTAAGGTAGCGAAATTTTGTTTCAAGCCGCCATTCACCGCTGCCGTGTATTGACGACGCCAGAGATCATATTGAATTTTGACGGTTTGTGAAGAGCGTATGGTTTTTTCATCAAACCAATACCAGCGTGGCCGGTTAATTTCGACTTCCGCCGTGAAGGAAACTGGAATTCCTTCATTAATCGCGGTCTTTAAATCATTTCCAAGCTCGAATGAAAACGCGACCAGAACCCGATAACCCTCATCGCTGGTTTCAATTTTTGCAGTCGTTACCTCAACCCCGGCAGCATGAGCCTGGGCGCAAGAAAACATCATGGGCGCTAAACAGCTTAGCGCCCATGCAAGAAAAATTGATCGCGAGAATTGGATCAAACGGGTGAACATAGAAATAACACGAAAATCCTGGAAAGTTATGAAAATCAAGTCTACGGCTACAAATTTTTACAATGAATGTCTGTAGCAAATACTCATAGGACTTACACAAAATAGCGCTAGCTAGGCGCGTCGCCGAAGATAGTACAATTTGTACACCGAGGCGACTGCAACGACGCTAGCGTCTTTTTTTGCGTAAGTTCTGATTCACTGTATTCTTATTGACATCATAACTTGAAACAAGTTTCAAACCGCTGGTTTTTGAAATAGGGCATAGAACAAACCATCGTGTTCGTTGTTGATTTCCGACGTAGGTAGTAACTGACCTGGTGCTGACAAACGAATCGCAGCATGTCGTTTTTCAAATGCTGCCGCTTGATTTTCAGACTCAGCCGGCCAGATCGAACAAGTGACCAATAATAATTTGCCTTCTGGTTTTAACATACGCCAAAGGTTATCCAAAATGCTGGCCGATGTTTCTGCCAATTGGTTTGCATCGTTTTTGCGTCTGAGCCAGCGTATATCAGGATGACGTCTTACCACACCAGAGGCAGTGCAAGGAACATCGGCCAAAATACGATCAAATGGCTGACTGTCCCACCAATTTGAATATTTTGCATCACCGCTTTTGATCGTCGCGAACAATTGTAAGCGCGCCAAATTGTCGTGAATACGTTCTACCCGTTTGGCATCAGCATCCAATGCCAACAAATCGATTTTTGCGGTTTCCAACAAATGCCCGGTTTTACCACCAGGGGCAGCGCAGGCATCCAACACGCGCATACCGTCTTGCACGTCGAGTAAATCAGCGGCTAACTGGGCTGCCGCATCTTGAACTGAAACCATACCCTGTTCAAATCCTGGTATCAGTTGTACTTGCATAGCTCGACTTAAACGTACGGCGACGGGTCCGATTTGCTGAGCTTGTATATCGTTTTTTGTTAATAAAGCTAAATAATCACTGACAGAAATCTGTTTTTGATTAACACGTAAAGTCATGGGTGGCGGTGTATCGCCCGCTCTTAAAATCGCTTGCCATTGCTCTGGGTAAGCCGTTTTGCATTGGTCTACCCACCATTGAGGATAATTCCACATGGCAGCCGGCTGCTTCATTACGAGTGCTAATAACTGTACTTTTTCTCTAAGAAAACGACGCAAGACTGCATTGACCATGCCTTTTGCAAAAACCATTTGAGTAGAAGAAGCTGCCGCATTTACGGCCTGATCGACTACCACAAAATCATCGTAGGGTGCCTCTTCAGAATTTTCTGTCACGAGTAGAGTGAGCGCACAACATAGGAGGCTATAAAGCAAAGGTGGTTCGGGTAATTTACTGGTCATCGCTTTGATTAAAGCATCAACCCGACCAACCTGGCGCATAGTCCGGTAAGCGATATCTTGAATTGCACCACGCGCTTGTGGACTCAATTCATTTTGCGCAAATACTCTTGATAAGGCTTGAGGCAAAGCGCTACCTTCCAACACATAAGCAACTGCTTGTGCCGCACCGACCAGGCTATATGCGAGCGAATCTGGTTTGATATGCAGCGTTGTGATCTCATTGATTGTCTCTACTGAGATGGGTGTTGGCTTTGGCGTCGATGCTGATCTTGATCCAGTACTAAACTTCGATTTGGGCTTAGTTTTGCTCAAAACGGGACGGGTTAATACTTTGCGGGTGGTTTCTGACATAAGGTTTTGACAAGCGATATTAAGTAAAAAGTCTAGGTTTCAGGCATCAGATTTTTTTGTTCTAACCAGGTCCTGACATCATCAAAAGCACGTAAGGCTTCTAATTCATTAAAAATTTCGTGATAAAACCCGGGATAAAAAATAGCACTAAGAAATTTAGCATTAGCACTACGCTCAATTTGTTGTACTAGCGCCTTGGCGCCACGTGGGTTAACTACCACATCGGCTTCGGCGACCAACAATAGTAATGGAATAGGTAATTCTTCAATATGCGCTTTCACATAACGCATAGAAGACAACATACTTCCGAACAAACTGGCACTGATACGAGAGTGTACTAAAGGGTCATTTTGATAAGCAGCTACCACTTCGGAATCGTGTGATAAAAAGCGGCCATTGGTTCCATGTGCAACCCCTAAATGGGGTATCACAGCACGACTAAGTTTGAATAAAATTTTCTGAAAAGTACTGGTTCTTACGGAAAATGCCGGCGACGACAAAATAAAGGCCTTAACCGGAGCCAGACCCTGTAAAACAAAATGTGTGGCGAACAGACCGCCCATACTATGCGCAAATAGTAGCGGTGCGCCAGGTAATTGCTTCAAAAAATCATTTAGAACGACACGGGTGTCACGCAATATCGTTTCATCATCAGGAACATCGCCACGTCTGCCATTCGATTGACCATGACCACGTTGATCAAAACTTCGGACCCTATATCCTAAGTTAAGAAAAAACCGCGCTATATGAATGTAGCGCCCTGAATGTTCACCCAGACCATGCATAATCAATATGCCGGGCGCGGTTAGAGATTTTGCAGGCCAATCACGCACGAAGAGAGAAGTGCTATCGGCCACTTCTAAGAAAAATTCTTCGGTATGTTCTACGTGTGCGCTCATGAACTTAATTTCCTCATTTTTTCCATACTTAAACGCCCCACAATACGTCTTTTTGTTTCTTATTGGCGGCTCGTAACATATCTAAGAATGGAAACAAGCGTGCAGACAAAGTCACTACATCATTTTTTTTCTTCTTGTCGATACTGTCCAGATCTTCATCAGCGTCTCTATCTTCAGCACTTTCAAGTAATTGCCTTTGTTTCTTATCAGCGTCAATCAGTGCTTCAATTTGTTGAATTGCCGAGGCTGTCTCAGCGGCTGTAATCACACCACGTTCTATGTCTTTGCCTAACAATTCTAAAACCGCGGCGATATGTTCTTTGTACATAATAATTTCTGCCGCAGCCGTTGATTTAAAACTGACTAACATATTTTTCTCACTGATAATTTGATTGCTTTGATTTTCTTCTTATGACGATCGTTTTACTTGTCTTATTTACTTATCTTAATTAGTTTTAATTAAGCTTTAAGGAACCAAAAAACATATCAATCACTTCAGGATTAAAGTGTTTTTCCTCACCTATCATCACTGCCTGAATGATCCACGGACCCTGAATAACAAAACGACCTACGAATTTAACGGCTTGTCCATTTTGGGTCTTACCTAATGCGGCTATAGTATCTTTCGGTAATTCAGGTGTATTTTTTTCTAATAAGGTTCCCTGAATATTTTTTAACATGCCTTGTTTCATTGCGTCTAAAGCTTGTTGTTGCCGTTGATTCTTTTGTTCGACACTTAAGTTTGTATCTGCTTGATCTAATTTGGCATAGGCCAATGCAAAACTGATTTGATTAACATCCACAGCCGTCATTTGCATCTTAACTTTTATACCATTCAAATCTACATCTCTTGCATGACTGGCTGGTTTACCAGGCATTAACAAGCTAATTGGTGCATCGTTCATTCTGATTTCACGCCAGTCAAACTTTGGCGAACATGCGGAAAGTAAGAAGAAACAAGAAATCACAATAAAAGTATGAAGTTTAGACATGAAAAACACTGCTTTCGACATAGAAGAATCATTTACAAAGATAAAACTCAGATTAGTTCTCATTGTAGGTGAAAGCGTCTTGAGTTCGCAGTGAAATTTGCGACAACTGAGTCTATTCTTCCTATTCAACACATAATCGCTCTACTTCTTCTTGAGTTTTTCAAACTGCTCCTGATTTTTATTCCTGTTTTTGTTCCCACTCATCGCTGGAAATTACCTTTGAGACCTCACTTTCTGCTTTTAATCGCAGGCGGCTAGTGAGTGTTTTTTTGCGGTGCTAAGGTGTAGTCATGGATGCAGGGTCTGCATCAAATTAACCAGAAAAATGGAGAAATATCATGAACTTTGAAACACATAATCAAGAAGCACAACAAGCTAATAATGAAAAAAATCAATCCACCAAAAACAATCCAGTTTTGGAATTTATCTTGAACGTCACAGATGCTGGTAAATACATTTGGCAACATTATATGGAATGGATAATTGAGGTCTCTTGGGGCAAACTTTTTCTGGCTTGTTTATTGACCTTAATTATCGGTGGCATTTTGTCTATCCATAGCCTGGCAAATTGGTTAGTTATAGGATCTTTGTTATTGAAATGCTTTATAGGTAAAGAAGATCAGGTTCAAACAACGCCGTCACAGGCTAATGCGCAAACCAACACACAAAATGAAGGTTCAGAAAAAGTAAAACCGGATGAAGTTCATCAGGAGAATTAACATGAAAGAAGACAATAAAAATCAGGTACTTTTGTTCATGCTGGATGTAGCGGATACAGCGAAAGTCTTTTGGTGGAAATTCTTTGATTGGTTAGCTGTCATTTCCTGGAGTTACTTGGTTTTTGTATCGCTGTTAGCGATGATTATCGGTGGCATATTAGGCTTGGGTGCTCTTTTACCTTTGCTAGTATTTTCATCCATCATGATCAAGAGTTTGGCTGGTGGCAAACGTCGTGCAGAAATCGCTGCCAGTGATGCCGCCACCAGAGCTGATGTAGAGGCTTTAGAACGCCGTGTTTTAGAAGCTGAAATGGCCACCTTGCAAGCACAAATTGAGCCGCATTTTCTGTTTAATACCTTGGCGCTGATTGGGCAATTAATAGAAACCAATCCAGAACAGGCATCGATTGTTCATACGCACTTGATTAAATATCTGCGTGCAGCTTTACCGCAAATTCGTGAACAAGGCGGTGGAAAACTAGGTCAGCAATTGGAATTGTCGCGTGCCTATTTGAATATTATGCAAGCCCGTATGCAAGAACGTTTGACTTATAAAATTGACTGTCCACGTGAATTGGAACACGCCCATTTTCCATCTATGATGATACAAACTCTGGTTGAAAATTCGATCAAACATGGATTAGAACCTAAAACTGATGGCGGTCATATCAATATCATCGCACGTCAGGGTGAACACGAAATCCAGGTAGAAGTCAGCGACAACGGTATTGGTTTTGATCTACACGCTGATGATGGTATAGGACTGAGCAATATTCGGGAACGTTTAAAAGTCTTATACGGCATGAAAGCAAGCTTAGTTATTGAAGTTCCAGAAACAGGCGGCGCAAAATTGACTTTACATATTCCTGATTAATCACAATCATTAAACTCGACTTTTACATAAAAGAATATTCTGCTCTATGAAAACTATTACTGCCATGATCGTTGATGATGAAACACCTATGCGTGATCATCTGCGATCTAAATTAAAAAAAATCTGGCCTGATTTACAGATAGTTGCAGAAGCGCCTAATGGAATTGTAGCGATAGAAGAAGCTCAGCAATATCAGCCCGATATTATTTTCTTAGATATTCGTATGCCTGGAAAAAACGGTATTGAAGCGGCAAGTCAATTAGCACAACAAGCCTTAATTGTTTTTGTAACGGCTTATGATGAATATGCAATTCAAGCGTTTGAACGCGGTGCTATGGACTACTTATTAAAGCCTATCGATAACGATAGATTGCAACAAACTTGTTTGCGCTTACAACAAAGATTAGAAGAAAAACAGCCGCATAAAAATGATCATCGTGAATCTCAAATTATTACAAGTACGACTGAAACCAAATCACAATCAGAACAAGTCGAACAATTGTTAAACCAATTAATGCAACATCAACAAAGCCAGCAACGCGATTATTTACGTTGGATACAAGCTAGCGTTGGATCCACTTTACGCATGATCAGTACCAAAGAAATTTTATTTTTTAAATCGGATGAAAAATATACTTTAGTGCAAACTGAACAGGCCGAATTTTTAATTCGTAAAACTTTAAAAGAATTAGAAGATGAACTAGATCCTAAAGAATTTTGGCGTATCCATCGATCGACTTTGGTTAGGGTGAGTGCAATTGCAGAAGTAACGCGGGATTTTCGTGGTCGGCAAATGTTAGGTTTAAAAGGAAGTTCAGAGAAACTCGAAGTGAGCCGCAATCATACCCATTTATTTCAACAAATGTGATTTATTTCAGCAGTTTTTTTTGTGGTGAGAAAAAGCGTTTTTTTCTTTTAATTGAATAAGTTTATATATATGAATAGTAGTAGTTGTTAACGTCGACAAATTTTGTGGATAAGCCTAGTTTACTAATAAAAATCAAAGCGCTAGAGAAAATATAAGTAGGCGGAAAATCTTTGTATGAAGACTCAACAATATTTGTATAAGTTTTTAAGCTTGAGTAAGTAAGCAAGTTCTACACAAAATCTGCATAATTTATGCACAGCTTTATCCACAAAAATAAATGAATCTTTGTTGTTTCAATTTAACTGTTCTTGTCGATTTTCAAAATAGTTCTTTAAAATTCCTAAGCTATACGGTGCTGCGACGTTTTTTACAAAACTTAAAAAGTCGATATGCGCTGTTTCATCCGCACTATCAGAAATAGTTCTCAAAATAGCAAATGCTAAATCATGTTCTTCACAGACTTGAGCAATTGCCGCACCTTCCATTTCCACTGCCAGTAAATCAGGTAAAGCCTGTTTTAATTGTCGTAAGTTAGCGCTGTCATGAATAAATTGATCACCGCTGGCGATTAGTCCGTTGTGTAACTTTACGTCTTGTAATTGAAATTCCTCGATTTGTGCCGCAGAAAATTGTTGTCCTAAGTTTTGGATAAATTTTTTCGTGGCGGTTTGCAGCTCTTGATGTAAATCTTTGTGTGCAAAAAAACGCGATTTACCAGTTAATGGAATTTCAAATCGTGGAAATAGCGGTGAAGCATCCATATCGTGTTGTAGTAGCGCGTCAGCAATCACGATATCTCCTACCTTCAGCAAGCGGTCAGCAGCTCCGGCAACGCCGCTTAGAATCAGTTGATTCACTTGAAAATGATGAATCAGAAGACTGGTTGTACTGGCGGCAGCAACTTTTCCTATTCCTGCTAACACCATAACAATCGTATTTCCCCACAATTCACCTTGTATGAATTCACGTTTAGCGATGTGATGAACTTTTTTATTGACGATGAATGCTTGTAAGCCTTCTTGTTCTTCACGCATAGCGAAGATTAAGCCAGTGATCTTAGGTTTGATTGAATTAGACATAAGTTTTTAGAAGAAGAGCTAAAGAGGAAAGCAGCTTTGTTTTGTATACATAAGGTATATATATACATAGTAGTAGTAGTTAACGTAGCGCTTTTTTGTGGATAAGCCGGTTTACTGAAATGAAATCAAGGCTTTAGCCTAAGGATAAGGACTGGGACAAGACTTGTACAGAAAAAGAACAGATTCTGCATAAGATTTTGACTGTGGATAGCTGATGTGGTTTTACACATTACTTCCTCAAGATATGCAAAGACTTATCCACAGCAAAAGTGCTTATTTTATAGGCAAAATTGTCTTATTTAAGGCTTAATTTCGTTCTAAAAGGAAGAAGGATCCGTACAAAGCACTGCGATCTTTTGCTTGTAGTGTTTGATTTAGTAGGGAATTGGTGTGCCACATTGAGGGTGTTTTACAAAAAACATCTTGTGGCAGGGGTAAACTGGTTCCCAGGCTACGGATTAATACCTTGGCTTGCGGTGCTGCGCAGCGTTCGATTTCTCCCCATAGTTCTTTCATCGCTGTTGGATGTAAATAATCAAGGTGGTCTTGTAGTACAAAGACATCAATAGAGTACGCGGGCTGTTGTTTCAAATAGTCGATCAGACATGTTTGATGTCCGTGAATACGATGTGCGTATTGACGTAGATGGTGGAAAAATTCTTTTTGTAAATACGTAGGGAGACTATGTTGTTGGTGTAATGGGCTGGTTTGGCCTAGAACCTGAAGTGCAAAGTGATTGTTTTGTATAGGAAAATCACATAATAGATGTCTTAATCTTTGAACCAAAATGGTATTGATATTTTGATGTGCGTCGTGCACTTGTTTTAGTCGAGTGATTTGGTTTTGATTAAACCCTAAACCACGCAAAATGCTTTGCTGATTGATTAGAAATCTCAAAGATTTTCTATGTAATGCAGGCAAGATAGCTTGATCAAAAATGATTTTTTGTTGTTCCAGCGTTTGGGCACTGAGCATACTTTTAAAGTCGGCACCTAGCTTCTTTAAGATAAAACGCAGGCAAGACAGACTGATGTTGTAGAGGCCATGTTTCTGTAGATTTTGACTAAATATCTGATAGCGAGGTTGACCGAGAAAGTTTCTGGATTGCCAGTACTTACTCGCAGATACCGACAAATTGCCGCGTATATGACGTTGATATCGTTTTAGATTATCGCTTTGGCCGGGATTTAACAAAAATTGTAGTACTGCGTCGTAGTCAGGCAAATGAGCAATTGCTTTGGTCTTTATTTCCAGCAGAGCGAGTTGTGCTGGATTTTCATCGACACAGTGTACCGCTGCTGGTTTGCTATTGAGATAGGCTAAGGCATGACAGGCGCCGGCAGAAATCGTAACGATATTGGACGCTGGCTTTAAATTCAGAGCAAGTAAATCAACTGAACTATCGGCCCAAGTTTGAGTTTGTATTAAACCTTGATGTAATTTAGGAACTTTATTTTCATTTTTTACAAAATGAAATCCTGGCAATTTGAATACGGAATGGTCTTGATTGGTACGGAAGAGCGTCTTGCTAGTCATGGCCTACACCTGAAAGTATCGAGGAATAGGACAGACTGTAGGGCTTTAAGGTGACATGTTTATGACATTAGATCTCGCTCAGCGTTGTTACTATAAGCGACCGCAGCTGACCGGTATAGCTGGTGGTACCAGGTCTGGCGATTCACCGGCTTTGCGATGACGTATGCAATACGTGCCATAGGGTGTTTTTACTTTGCTGACGGGGCGGTCATCGTAAGTATGTTTATTCTCTATTTTGACACCTTCACGCGGAATTTGAGCCGCATCGGCGACTGCATTGCCGAATTGTTTGATGGGATCAGCTTTAGGTTTGAGTCTTTTTTCTTGCTCTTGAAAATCTGCTTTCAAGCTTTGCGTGAGCTCAGCAATATTGCGTTGCAAAGGGCGCTGTATTGTGTCTTCTGCTGGTGATGCTTTGCTTTGCTCTTCAGTTTTGTTTTCGTTTTGATTCTGAGCTGAGATTGAAAGCGCAGAAAATCGTTTCCTGTGAGCTGAGTCGATGCTATTTTTCTTGGGCGAAATTTTGACGGAATTAGCTGTTGCTGATTTTAGTCGGGCTGTTTGATTCAAAGCCGGCAGGTGAATGATATGTAGGAATTGATTTTGTTTAGCTTGAAGATCAGTTTTTATCAATAACTTGGAATAGGTTTGCCAGGAAAAAAATACACCAAGATGGATGAGAACAACGATAAAGAAGATGCTGTGTTGGCGTAATTTTTGTTGATGCATGGAAGAGTAAAGGTAGCCGGAAGCGGAAGCTGGAGAATCGAAGATTAACATCGAATAGGCTTTTTTACATCATTAAACAAAATTTGCTGGGCTGAAGTTAACAGACACTAGCCCTAGTTGAGTTTTTTTGAAAATGCTGTTTTCAAAATTAGTGCAAGCTTTTCTAATTTTTTTTGGAAGAATATACGTTGATTTTGGATTCTGATTTGACTTTGTATTTACTTCAAGGCTTATGTAAGACCGTAGGAACTGTCTGTACAACGACTTGTCTGAATTGACCTGGCATGAGAGCTATTTCTGTTCTTGTGACTTGTTCTGGCTTGAGCGATACTGCGAGGCAGAAGTTTGGCGCTAATTGATGTAAATGCGTCAGCCAAGGAAAAAGTGGCTAGTCATAATTTACCTATATTTCCTTAAATTGAAAAACATTAAAAAAGAAAGGCAGCACGGAGATGGATTTTAGTAACCCTACCAGTATCACCTTCATCATTTATATTCTAGCCATGATAGGGATAGGATTTGCCGCATGGCGCTTTACCAACAATTTATCGGATTATATTTTGGGTGGGCGTAGTCTCGGTGCCTTCGTTACTGCGATGAGTGCGGGTGCTTCGGATATGAGTGGTTGGTTGTTGATGGGTCTGCCCGGCGCACTCTATTTTTCTGGCGTATCTGAAAGTTGGATCGCGATAGGTTTAACTTTGGGGGCTTGGTTTAACTGGCATTTAGTTGCAGGACGTCTGCGTGTGTACACAGAGTTGACGAATAATGCTTTGACTTTACCTGATTATTTTACCCACAGATTTGAAGATACCAGTAAGTTATTGCGGATTATTTCTGCCTTAGTTATTTTGGTCTTTTTCACGATTTACTGTGCGTCTGGGATGGTCGCAGGTGCGCGCTTGTTCCAGCAAACTTTTGGCATGAGCTATGAAGTTTCATTGTGGGCGGGTGCAGCAGCGACGATTATTTATGTATTTATCGGTGGTTTTTTAGCGGTGAGTTGGACTGATACCGTGCAAGCGACTTTGATGATTTTTGCTTTGTTGTTAGCGCCAGTGATGGTGATTATGCATGTGGGCGGCTTCAGTGAAGCGATCACGGTGATTCAAAATATCAATCCTAAATACACGGATTTATTTAGTGGTACCTCGTTCATTGGTATCGTGTCCTTATTGGCTTGGGGTTTAGGTTATATGGGACAGCCCCATATTTTGGCGCGCTTCATGGCCGCTGAAAATTTTGCGACGATTAAGAATGCACGTCGCATCGGTATGACCTGGATGATCTTGTGTTTAGGTGGTGCGATTGCTGTTGGTTTTTTTGGCATTGCCTATTTTGCGATGCATCCTGATCAAGCTGGTGCGGTAACCGCAAATAAGGAAACAGTTTTTATTTCCCTGTCACAGATTTTATTTAATCCATGGATCGCTGGTATTTTGTTGTCAGCCATTTTAGCCGCGGTGATGAGTACTTTGTCTTGCCAATTATTGGTATGTTCGTCGGCTTTGACCGAAGATTTTTATAAGCCATTTTTCCGTCCTAATGCATCACAAAAAGAATTGGTGTGGTTTGGTCGTATGATGGTGTTGGTGATTGCGGTGATCTCTATCGCGATCGCCTCAAATCCTAGCAGCAGTGTACTAGGTTTGGTTAGCAATGCCTGGGCTGGTTTTGGTGCTGCATTCGGACCGGTCGTCTTGTTGTCTTTGATCTGGCCGAGTATGAATCGTAATGGTGCATTGGCGGGTATGTTCGTTGGTGCTTTGACGGTCTTGGTGTGGGGTGAATTTAAATGGTTTGGTTTGTATGAATTAGTACCGGGATTTTTATTCGCTTGTTTGGCTGTTGTGATTGGTAGTAAGTTGGGTGCGCCTGCTTCTGAGAAAATGAAGGCGGCGTTTGCGACTATGCGTCAGCAATCACAGTAAATAGTAGTCGGACTTACGCAAAACAGACGCTGGCGTTGTTGTGTTCGCCTAGCCGTGCAATTGCACTGTCTTCGGCTCCACGGCTAGCCAGCGCAATTTTGTGTAAGTCCTAGGTAAAAAAAGATAGATAAAAAAATGGCGGGGAAGAACTTCCTCGCCATTTTTTTCAATATGATCTTTGGGGCTAGTTTAATTTTTTTCAGCGATTAATTTTAGATTTTGTAGACCACTGTCAAAATCAGGACCAACCATTTTGTCCATAAACGGGACAAATAATTTCATCATAAAATTGCCTTCGCTACTACCCAACATGGACCAGGTCACTTTGGTAGTCGTGCCTTCAGGTTCTAACGTTAAAGTACCCGTAGAAGGTTTGCCCATACCTTCAAAATAGAGTTCATAGTTGATAACTTGATTGGCGGCTACTTTGGTAAATTTCATACCGCCGTTTCCTTCGCTTTTACTCTTCCAATCCCAAGCTGCACCTGCACCCATTTCTGGTCCTGAATACAGCATTTCCATGTTGGGGTCACGTTGATTCCAGACCGACCATTTTTTCCACTCTTTTGGTGTTGCGATCAAGGGATAGATTTTATCTGGTGAAGTATTAATTTTGATGCTGCGGATGACGCCGTAATGATTGGGCATCATATAGGCGACGGCAATCAAAATTAGTATCAGCGCGGCTAAGCCTATGAGCAATCGTTTTAGTAGTTGCATGATGTTCCCTTCTCAGAATTGAATAAAGTATTGTGCTGCAGTTTCTAAAACTAACGCAAGCTTTGTACGGCTTTTTTCCAGTTTTGCATTAAATTGTGTGCGGCGTCGCGCGAAATACCGGGTAAAAAACGTCGCTGTTCTTTCCATAGAGCACTACATTCTTCCAAATTCGCGTAGACACCCAGTTTTAGTCCTGCCAAATAGGCTGTACCAAGAGCGGTGGTTTCTAAGATGTCCGGACGGACGACTGGAATACCAAGTAAATCGGCTTGAAATTGCAGCAAAGTGTTATTTGAAGCGGCACCGCCATCTACTCGTAATTCGGTGATGGTGGTATGGCTGTCGTTCTGCATCGCAAACAGCAACTCGGCACTTTGGAAGGCAATTGCTTCGATAGCCGCTCTGGCGATATGTGCGGCCTGAGTGCCGCGATGTAGTCCCAAGATCGCACCTTTGACGTGCGGGTCCCAATAAGGCGCACCGAGTCCGGCAAATGCAGGTACGAAGATTACACCATCGCTATCGGGCACACTATTGGCTAGCGCCTCAATGTCACTGGCTTGGCTAAACAGATGCAACTGATCACGCAACCACTGTACCACCGCACCGCCGATGAAGACACTGCCTTCCAGCGCGTATTGCACCTGATGATCGAGTTGGCAAGCTGCGGTACTGATTAAGCCATGTTGTGACTGACTGCATAGATCTGCGGTTTGTAACAGCATGAAGCAACCAGTGCCGTAGGTATTTTTTGCCATACCAGCTTGAAAACAGGCTTGACCAAATAGTGCAGATTGTTGATCACCAGCGATCCCAGCGATGGGTATTGCTGATCCAAACAGATGGCAATCACCAAAGTGATGACTGGATGCATGTACCTCGGGTAAGATTGCAGCCGGGATATTAAACAGTGACAGTAGCTCCTCGTCCCAGCGATTCTGATGAATATTCCACAGCATGGTGCGTGAGGCATTGGTGACGTCGCTGACATGTAATTGGTGTTCGCTGAGCTGCCAAGCGAGCCAGGTATCTATTGTGCCAAAGGCTAATTCGCCTCCTTGTGCCTTGTTTCTGGCATCCGGAATATGATCAAGTATCCAGGCAAGCTTGGTCGCAGAAAAATAGGGATCGAGCACCAGTCCGGTTTTTTCTTGTATGGTTTTACTGTAGCCCTGAGCCCGTAAGGCATCGCAATGAGCGCTGGTGCGCCGGTCTTGCCAGACGATAGCCGGGCAAATGGGATGGCCAGTTTTTTTGTCCCAAACTACGGTAGTTTCACGCTGATTGGTGATGCCTATGCCGGCGATTTCTCGGGTATGGATGCCGCTTGTTTGAAGCACTTGTTTGATGGTGGCAAGTTGGCTGCGCCATATTTCCATCGCATCATGTTCGACCCAACTCGCTTGTGGAAAATATTGTGGGAATTCTTGCTGGGCACTGGCAATGATTTGACCTGCGCGATTGAAAAGAATAGAGCGTGAACTGGAAGTACCTTGATCGAGTGCTAGTAAATAGGTCATGCGGCTCTCCAGATGCTGTGACTGTTTTGCTTACTGCGAGTTACTTTGACCCCAGACTTCACCACCATGTACTTCAATTTGCGTCAGATACAAACGGCAATCCAGTTCGTATTGATGATAGTCGGGTTCCATATAGGTGCACAATTGATAGAAGGCTTTATTGTGCTCTTTCTCTTTCAGGTGCGCTAATTCATGCACGCTGATCATCTTAAGAAATTCTTCAGGTACATATTTGAATAGACTGGCTATTCTGATTTCATTTTTGGTCTTGAGTTTACTGCCTTGCACCCGCGACACATAGGTATGTGTGCCTAAAGCATTTTTGATGACGTGTAGCTTATTGTCGTACAAAACTTTACTGATCTGATCACCGTTCCTTAGCGTTTCACTCTTCAAATCCTGGACGTATTGATATAAGGCTTTATCGGTGCGGATGTCATGGATCTGTGGATATTTTTTGCGTAAGTGTTGCGCCAGTTTTTCGCTCTCAAGCAACTGCCTGACCTGGGCTTGTAAATGCTCAGGATAGGCAGTGAGATACTTAAGTGTGTTTGATTTGGTATCCGTCAAAATAATCTATTTTACTTTTAACAGTTCAACTTCAAAAATCAAATCTGAATTGGCTGGGATCAAACCGTTACCCACTTCACGGGCGCCATAAGCGAGCGCAGCGGGGATGATTAAGGTGCGTTTGCCGCCAATTTTCATACCTTGTACACCCAGATCCCAACCGCGTATCACTTCGCCGCCATTGATGGTGAAACTGAATGCTTCGCGTTTGCGTGAGCTGTCAAATTCCTTGCCTTTTTCGCCTTTGGCTTTCGGGTCACGCAACCAGCCTGTGTAATGAACAGTGACTTGTTTGCCGCTGATCGCTTCTACGCCCTTACCTAGCTTGTTATCTATCTTTTTGACTTCTGGCATATTAATGACATCCAATAATTCAATATCAAATACCAAATCTGCGTCAGGTGGAATCACGCCTTTGCCTGCACCACGTGAGCCATAGCCCAATTGTGAAGGAATGATCAAGGTGCGCTTACCGCCGACTTTCATGCCTTGTACGCCTTGTTCCCAACCCTTGATGACACGACCTTCGCCGAGATTAAAGCTAAATGGGCCGCGACCAATCGAGCTGTCAAAAGCTTTGCCATGTTGATGCTCTGCCTGAGGATCACGCAGCCAGCCACTATAGTGCACGACCACCGTCTTACCCGTGACGGCTTCCAGACCGCTACCGACCACACTGTCGATTTTTTCTAATACGGGAGCGACCGGTACTACTGGCGCGACTGGTGCAGGGGTTTCTTGATTGCTTGTTGCTGCACTAGCTGTCGTGCTGGCCACTTTTTCTTGTGCAGCTTTTTGTTCCTGCGCATGCGTCGTGCTTACGCATAAATTGCCGGCAAGTGCGAGCGTTACGATCAGACTTGATTTCATAGATGAGTTTTCCTTGATTGAGTAGTTGTTTAGCGTGTTGGTATTTGGGTTTGAATATTAGCGCTTTAATTTTGCTTCGAATGCGATGTCCAGTTTACTGGCTTTGCGAGGAGCTTCTTTTTGTACGCTATTAACAAAACGCACAAAGTCATCGATGTCTAAAGCAGTACAAAGTTGCTCTTGGGTTTCAGGATCATGACCAAGCACCAGATAAAAATGCCCGCTGCCGGTGCTCACCATAGAATAGGGCGCATTATTGCTACGTTGTTTTAAACGTAGCACGGCATTACTTGCTTTGGTTGAACGTGCCATAGTGTCCTTGTTTTTTTATGAGGCGCGAGGCGTCATGTTTGACGACGGATTTGGTGTCGCAGTGAGCGTCGATACCTAGCTTTGTGTAAATAGCTTTGAAACTTCGCCTCGAAACTTAAGCTCCAACATGATAATCTAGACGCTCGATTTGGAGAATACCAGAAGGATAAGCATGACAGTGATTGCGCATTATATGAATGGCGGATTGGTCGCGTCGAATAGTGGACGTCAACAAGCTGTATTTAACCCCGCCAGCGGTGAGCAAATCGCTAGTGTGGCATTGGCCAGTGCTGATGAGGTAGACCGGGCAGTAGGGTTCGCACTAGCCGCCTGGCCAGCTTGGAGTGAGACGGCGCCTTTGCGACGGGCGCGGGTGATGTTTAAATTTAAAGCTCTGCTAGAACAACATCAGGAACAACTGGCGGCCATTATTACCCGTGAACACGGTAAGATTTTTTCGGACGCGATGGGGGAAGTGACGCGCGGTATTGAGGTGGTGGAGTTTGCCTGCGGTTTGCCGCAATTATTGAAAACCCAGTTTTCGGACAATATTGGTGGTGGAATCGATCAATGGAATATCCGTCAGTCTTTAGGGGTTTGTGTCGGTATTACGCCATTTAATTTCCCCTTCATGGTACCGATGTGGATGGCACCGTTGGCAATCGCGACCGGAAATACGTTTATCTTGAAACCCTCAGAACGTGATCCTTCGGCGTCTTTGTTGATCGCCGATTTGTTTAAACAAGCTGGTTTGCCCGATGGTGTTTTTAATGTACTGCAAGGCGATAAAGTCGCGGTAGATGCTTTGTTGGTGCATCCAGATGTTGCAGCAATTTCTTTCGTTGGCTCAACCCCGATTGCGGAAACGATTTATGCAGAAGCGACACGTCGTGGCAAACGCGTGCAAGCCTTGGGTGGTGCTAAGAATCATTTGGTCGTGATGCCAGATGCCGATTTGGAGCAGGCGGTAGATGCTTTGATGGGCGCGGCTTACGGTTCGGCAGGCGAGCGTTGTATGGCAATTTCTGTCGCCGTGGCAGTCGGTGCTATTGCTGATCAATTAGTGGAAAAAATAGTGCCGCGAGTACGCGCCTTGAAAATTCGTGATGGCATGGACGCCGCAGCGGAAATGGGGCCGGTAATTTCGGCTGCGCATAAGCAGAAGATAGAAAATATGATTGCTGCCGGTGTCAGTGAAGGTGCGCAATTACGAGTCGACGGACGAGGTTTGCAAGTGCCTGGACATGAACACGGTTATTTTTTAGGCGGCTCTTTGTTTGATCATGTGCAAGAAGGGATGCAGATCCATCGCGAAGAAATATTTGGCCCGGTATTGTGCGTGGTGCGGGTGCCAGATTTCGCATCAGCTTTGGCGCTGATTAATCGACATGAATTTGGCAATGGGGTTTCATTGTTTACCGCCGATGGTAATACCGCACGTGAATTTTCACGTCGTGTGCAAGTGGGTATGGTCGGTATTAATGTACCGATCCCGGTACCGATGGCATGGCACTCATTCGGCGGTTGGAAGCGTTCATTGTTTGGGGATATGCATGCCTATGGCGAGGAGGGAATTCGCTTCTATACACGCTATAAATCGATTATGCAGCGGTGGCCAGACAGCATAGCCAAGGGGGCGGAATTTACTATGCCGGTGGCGAAGTGATTGGTAGGAAAATGATAGGAGAAAGAAAGGAAAGACAGAAAATAGCGCTACTGTCTTTCTCTAAAGATTGAATTGGTTTGATGCTTTAATTTGACCAACTGATTGATCAGCAAGCTTTGTGTTTGCCCGGTGCTACGCCCAGCATAGCGGTAATTTTCAAATAATTCTGTATGCGCATTTGTTGTTGTTTATAGCCGATATTGTCGCTAGGTTTAGAACATTCCAAGTCGCCATTAATACTGCGCACGGTCTCGCCAAATCCTAAATCTTGTTTAATCGCGACATGGCTCGGTAAAGGTCCAGACCCTTTGATTTCCATCCAATACCACAAGGCCGTTTTCCAGGCGACGGTCGGATTGCGTGCCACCATGTCGGGGTCATTCAGCAAATCTAAACCCAGCGCTTTGCCTGCTAAAGCATAATTGAAATTCCAGCTCAGTTGAATCGGACCGCGTCCAAAATACTGCTTTCCTTTTGCGCAAGGAACACCATTCTTGTCATTGCAATAGTGGTCGTGAGCGCTGGTATCAACTTCGGTAATTGCTTGTAACTCGTGTGACTCATGCATGATGTTGGCGAGAAAAGCGGCAACTTCACGTTTGTTTTCTAGCTCACTACCAAAGTTGCCAAACTCAGGATAGGCCTTGGTTGCTTCGACTAATCCAGCGTAGGTGTAGAAGGGAATACGTTTTGGGAAAAGATTTTCAAATTGTGCTTCAGTGATCATAAAGCCAGTTTGTTTTGTCGCCTGATATGCTGTTGTGGCGCAAGCGCTGATGCCAAGCGCTAGCGACATCGTTGTTACTAGCGCTGCGGTGATACGAGTCATTTTTTTCATGTGCTTCCTTCTATCTCTGTGAGCTAAATTGTGGCGTCGTTTAGCTTAAACAAAGTAGGGATTGAAAGCAAAGAAGTGGTATTGAATTATGAAAAATAGTGAAAAAAAATGGCGAACCGAAGTTCGCCATTTTTCAAACTAAGAACTAATCAGATTAGAACTTGATTGTTGCACCTACACTGAAATAACGACCGACTGCATCGTAGTATTGTGGGAAGGTGTTACCGCTGTTAGTACCTGTTGAACCAATAGTTGAACCGACGATCGGTGGCAATTTATTCGCTGCATTGTTGATACTGATGTTTAGGCGAATGTGTTTGTTGAAGTTCCAGACAGCGCTCAAATCAAAGTAATCATAGGCTTTGATTGATGCGTAAGCTGGCAAGAAGTTGGTGCCACCTGGTTCCTCGATCACACCACTAACATGACGCCAGTTGTAGCCGAAGACGAATTCACCAAACGTCCATGCTGTACGTTGAGTAAATTTGTTTTTGTATGTTGGGCCGCCGCAAGCAACTGAGTAGTAACCTAAGCAATCACGATCCACGGATGCTGGGGTTGGTTGTGCATGATATGACGTCGTCTTGTTCAAATCGAAGCCTAAATCCAAACGTCCATATTTCGCGTCCAACCCCAGAACTGTCATTGGTACTTGGTATTTCACACTTAAGTCGTAACCAGCGGTACTTTGCTTACCTAGGTTAGACAAAGTTGTGACTACACCTTTCGAATCCGTACCGTTGAAGCTACCGTTGGCCGTGCTACGGAATACCAGAGCGCAAGAAGCGTTCATCGTTAAGCCTGGATTGAACTTTGCTGAGTAGCAGCCATCCAAAACGTCTGTTGTCGTAGGCGAGGAGATCGCCTTTGTAATGTCGATTTTGTAGTAATCGAGACTAATTGCCAATTTCGGCAATGGTTCGATTACGAAACCGATAGTTTTGGTTTTTGCTTCTTCAGGACCAAGATTTGGGTTACCACCGGTTTGACGATTGATCTGACCTGCGGATGGTTTATCTAATGAGCCAATCACGCTAGCTGGTACACCAGTTAAGCGGCACAGATTGGATAGAGTACCTGCTGTATTGGCTTCAGCGGCATTAATCAAATTCAATTGGCAAGGATCCGTTGCTAAGTTGCTCAAACCAGTTGTTTGTGGTGCGAACAATTCGTTGACGTTAGGTGCGCGTGTTGCCATTTGTACCATGCCGCGGAAACGTAACATTTGAATCGGTGCCCATTCGCCGCCGTATTTGTAGCTGCCGTAATCTTGTGATTTTTTAGCAGTTGCAAAATTAGTTTGACGATAGCCGATCTCAGCATTTAATGAACGAATGAATGGTAAGTCTTTGATCAAAGGGATCGCTGCTTCAACCGCATATTCTTTCAATTTAAAACTACCTGTGCGATCAGGAGTCGGTGCGCCAGTACCGAGAACTTCACCTTGTAATTGAGACGCAGCATCAGACTTAGTATAAGCGGTCAATTTACGTTGTTCAGCACTGACTGAAACACTGATAGGATCTTTCGCCCATGGGCTCTTGATACTACCTAAATCACCGGATGTAGACGCAGCGGCGACGTCTTGTTCAACGCCTTGCATCAAAATAGCACTTTGATTGATGAATGCAACTTGTTCAGGAGTGATAGAACCTGCTGCGCCCCATACGTTCAGAGGTACGCATCCATTAGATGTGTCTACGCACTTGCCAACAGCAACAGAGTTCAAAGCTTGTTTAACTTTGGACAATGAACCCCAGTTCTTACGAATTTGAGTCTGGTCAGCTGATCCACGGCTCCAATACGCGTCATAGTTCCAAGAGCCAGCGATTTCACCTTTAGCACCGATAGTGTACTGCAGTGTTTTATTATCGAAATCGTTGAAGCGTGGGCCCATTTCCGTGATGCGGCGACCGATGGTCAAAGGCACTATTGTTGTATTCCCAACTACGCAATCTGCTGCAGCAATCCCGCGGCGTTGGCACAATTGATCGCGTGCCCCAGCTGGAATGAATGGATTACCGATAGGTACGTTGAAGGTATTATTAAATGTTCCAGACTCTGCTAAGGTGGATGCGACTTTGCTCGCAGTGTAGAACATTTCCGCATACATTTCAAAATTGTCATTGATCTTGTAATTGGCCAGCGATGTCGCTTGTGAGCGATCTAAACCAGTTACGTAGTAGTTCAATGGATTGAAGTTATACAAATTGACAGGCTGTACTAATTTGCCAGTTGTCGGATCGATCTGCCAAGTACCTGCCAAGACGTCGGTACCGCCAGTGCCTTTGGTGGTGGACATGGCTGCAGGGATTGTTGTACCAGAACCATCTGGTGCGCCAGTAACTGAGTTTAATGCACTTAAGCCATAGGCACGTGTGCCTTGTGTCAAAGGATCAGATTTAGTACGACCCAGACTTAATACGACGTTACCGCGACCTTCGTCAAGGCTGGCGCCCATGGTGATGTCGGTGCGATTACGTTTGGCATCAGATTTGCTCGTGGAGCCGTAGGAAGTATTGACTTCAAAACCTTGGAAATTCTTTTTCAAATTAAAGTTGGCGACACCTGAAACGGCGTCAGCACCGTACACCACGGAAGCACCACCAGTAACTAAGTCAACACGGCTTAACAAGGCGATAGGAATTGAATTCGTATCGACGGTGCCACCTAAGTCATAAGGTACCAGACGGCGACCATTGACCAAGACCAGCGTACGGTTAGAGCCTAAACCACGTAAATCAATCGTCGCCGCGCCGCCAGTACCGTTGTTAGTGCCTGGGCCGATAGCAGGGACAGCTGCTGGCAAGCCTTTGAAAAATTCTTCTACAGCAACTGGTTGGGAGGACTTGATCTCTTCTGCGGAGATGGAACCAATAGGACTATTGGAAGTCGTACCTGGGGAAGTAATACGGGTACCGGTTACGACGACGGTGTCCATCTTTTTTTCTTGTGCCATCGCAGGTAAAGCCATGACGCCCATACTTGCTACTACACCGCCGGTAAACATGAGTCGCAAGGAACGCGACAGGATTTTTTCTACAATCATTTGATACTCCTCGTGTGGGGGAACACTATTTTGAAAGTCAGTCTGGTATAAAAACTGATGTTGTTTGCTGCTTCCCTCTTGGGTGGTAAGTTTTATACACGTCTTAAGTAGCGTGCTCTTTACATCGACTATATTTGCATTGATGTATGCAGGCGTAATGAGACCATTTTCCAGTTCGCCATGTCAATTGAACCCACAGCGATGTTTTCGCTAAACAACAGTTGTTTTTTTACTTGATTTAATCGATGTTTCCTGATTGCATTTGTCTACGTGGTATCTTTGCTAGGTCTTCGTTTAATAGCTTGTTTTGTTAGATAGTAAGTTTTTAAGTTAAAGAATTATGAAAGGGTGTTAATAAAGCCGTGTTTGAGTTGGGGCAATGAAGGGCATTATTTATTGGATTGAGCTTAGTGTGAGCGATTATTTACTTTTGGGAATGGCGGCATTTTTTGCAGGTTTTGTGGATGCAGTGGTGGGCGGAGGTGGTTTGATCCAGTTGCCAGCACTCTTTACTGTTTTTCCGTCGTCAGTACCTGCGAGCCTGTTGGGAACCAGTAAATTGGCTGGCGTATGGGGAACTTCGGTTGCGGCTTTGAATTATGTTAGATCGGTTCAGCTTAAATGGCAGGTTATTTTGCCCGCTGCCTGTATGGCTTTCGTACTTTCCTTTGCGGGCGCCGTTACGGTGACGCATATTCCACCGACTTATTTGCGTAAAGCCTTACCGTTTATTTTGGCGATGATCGCCGTTTATACGTTTTGGAAAAAAGATTTGGGCAATCACTTTCGTCCTTTGTATAGTGGTAGAAGGGAGTTGTACATGGCTTTGCTCGTGGGGGGCGTGATAGGATTTTATGATGGTTTTTTCGGGCCTGGTACTGGCAGCTTTTTTATCTTTATTTTTGTGCGTATCTTCGGCTATGATTTCCTGCACGCGTCGGCCTCCGCTAAAGTATTGAATGTTGCATGTAATATTGCAGCATTGATTTGGTTTGGCTTTAGTGGGCATGTGATGTGGCTCTTGGGATTCGCTATGGCGGTATGTGGTGTTGTAGGATCAATCGCAGGTAGTCATTTGGCAATTAAGCACGGAAGTGGATTTGTGAGATCCTTGTTTTTGCTGGTGGTTACCGCTTTAGTGGTGAAAACCTCGTATGATGCATTTTTGAAATAGCAATGGTTTCACGTGAAACAAATTTGAGTGAGAATATTTTGGCTGAGATAAATAGCAAGTTATTTAGACGTACAGAGTTGGGTAACGCTGAATTGCGTGAGCGAGTGCTGTCGCTGAATAAATTTGAGCAAACTTTGTTGCTCGCTGTCGATGGTGAAACAAGTTTGATTGAGCTTGGCAGATTGTTTCAATCGAGTGAATTGTCGGAATTTGATGAGGCTATACATAGCCTTCAAGGGAAGTCTTTGATTGAACTCGTGCAGGATGTGGTTGCTAAGTCAGTTGCCCAGGGTGATCTTTTGAAGTCGAATATTGAAGAGTTTGATGTTGATAATTTTTCCGGCTCACTCCAGCCTCTGCACCAGGGGTCGGGAATGGTGGTTGATACCCGTGCAAATAAAATGAAGTCTCTGAATTTGAAGAATCGTGATTTTTCAGTACATGAGTCATTCGAGCTTTCACTTGGGCTGGATGATGAGCTGAAGGATAAGAAGACTAAGCGTTTGAAAAAGAAATTGGTGCAGGTTTTTCCAGAGCCAGAGAAGATTAAGAAACGCAAACGCTCGAAATCTAAGGTCAAGCCTGTTCCAGAGAGCAAGTGGAAGTTGCGCGTATACATGGGATTGATTGCTGGCGGTGTTTTGTTAGCCTTATTCTCGCTCTTGCATTAATCGACTCGTGTTTCACGTGAAACAGTTTCTTCAGATTTTTGCTTGGGCTTGTTGCTGATATTTCGAGTTTGTTCGTAAATTGATCAAATTTTGAGTTTGAATAAGCTATTTTCGGATCGAAAAGCAACTATAATCGTGCCTCGTATTAGTTTGACTGTATTGTCACCAAGCAATTCCTCCTTGAGCTATCCACATGTTTTATCCAAATGAATTCGATGTCATCGTCGTTGGCGGCGGTCATGCCGGTACAGAAGCCGCTTTGGCTTCTGCACGCATGGGCCAAAAAACGCTATTGCTGACCCATAATATTGAGACCCTAGGGCAGATGTCTTGCAACCCGTCGATAGGTGGAATAGGTAAAGGGCATCTAGTCAAAGAGGTCGATGCCATGGGCGGTGCGATGGCGATCGCGACCGATGAGGCGGGCATACAGTTTCGTATCTTGAATTCATCGAAAGGCCCTGCGGTGCGAGCGACTCGTGCCCAGGCTGACCGGATTTTGTACAAGCAAGCCATCCGTAGTCGCCTGGAAAATCAAGAAAATCTGTGGATTTTCCAGCAAGCGGTGGATGATCTGATGGTTGAAGGCGACAGAGTCGTCGGAGCGGTGACGCAAGTTGGTTTGAAATTTAAGGCGCGCGCAGTGGTCTTGACGGCGGGTACTTTCCTTGATGGGAAGATCCATGTTGGCTTAAATAGCTATTCAGCCGGTCGTGCTGGTGATCCGCCAGCCATCTCTTTGTCTAGTCGCCTGAAAGAATTGGCATTGCCGCAAGGTCGTTTGAAGACCGGTACGCCACCGCGCATTGATGGTCGCAGCATCGATTTCTCGCAAATGGAAGAGCAGCCAGGCGATCTTGATCCTATTCCTGTTTTCTCGGTGATGGGCAATGTCGGCATGCATCCACGTCAAATGCCGTGTTGGATTACCCACACGAATGCAAAAACCCATGACATTATCCGTGCCGGCTTAGACCGTAGCCCGATGTACACGGGGGTGATCGAAGGCGTCGGCCCTCGTTATTGCCCATCGATAGAAGACAAGATACATCGTTTTTCCGGCAAGGATTCGCACCAGATTTTCCTTGAGCCAGAAGGCTTGACCACCAATGAATTCTATCCAAATGGCATCTCGACCAGCCTGCCATTTGATGTGCAGCTCGAGCTCGTGCGCTCTATGCGGGGTATGGAAAACGCCTATATCTTGCGTCCAGGCTATGCAATTGAATACGATTACTTTGACCCACGCGGCTTGAAAACTTCGCTGGAGACACGTTCTATCCATGGCTTATTCTTTGCCGGACAGATCAATGGAACGACCGGATACGAAGAAGCCGCAGCCCAAGGCATGCTGGCGGGCCTGAATGCCGCTTTGCAAACTCAGGGTAAAGAGGCCTGGGTGCCGCGTCGTGATGAAGCTTATCTCGGCGTATTGGTCGATGATTTGGTGACGAAAGGCGTGCAAGAACCTTACCGTATGTTCACCAGTCGTGCCGAATTCCGTCTCAGTTTGCGCGAAGATAATGCTGATATGCGCCTGACCGAGATTGGTCGTCAGCTTGGTTGCGTCAGCGATAAGCAGTGGCATATGTTTGAAGAAAAGCGTGAAGCGGTTTCACGTGAAATGGAAAGATTGAAATCAACCTGGGTTAATCCTCGTATCGTCGAAGATGCCGAAGCCGAGCGTGTGGTCGGTAAAGCATTAGAACGCGAATATTCCTTGGCGGACTTATTGCGTCGTCCACAAGTTACTTATGATCACTTGATGACACTCAAAGGCAAAGAAGGGCAATCCTTGGGTGGTGAAATCGTGACCGATCCGGCAGTCAAAGAACAGATAGAAATTCAAATCAAATATTCCGGTTATATTGGACGTCAAGCCAAAGAGGTCGAGCGTCAGGCACATTATGAAAATCTGAAGATGCCAAGCGACTTTGATTATTTGGAAGTAAATGGCCTCTCCATCGAAGTGAAGCAAAAACTGAATGCGCAAAAGCCAGAAACTTTAGGGCAGTGTGGTCGTATCTCTGGTGTGACGCCAGCGGCTTTGTCTCTGTTGCTGGTGCATCTGAAGAAACGTGGCTTTAAAGGTTTTGCCAATGCAGCACCTGCCAATGATGAAGAACTGAATGCCAAAGTGGCGGGTGAATAGTCTATGAGTCGTTTTGATAAAGAAGCTCTGGGAAATGAGCTGAGAGATGGTATTGCCTCCTTAGGTCTGCCTTTAAATGAGGAACAGGTAGAAAAGATGTTGTCCTACCTGGCTTTATTGATCAAGTGGAATTCGGTCTACAACCTGACTTCGATCCGCGATCCGCACGATATGGTCAAACAGCATCTGCTTGACTCTTTGTCCGCGGTGCATGCATTTACTCAAGCGAAGAATATTCTCGATGTCGGCTCTGGCGGTGGCTTACCTGGTATCGTTTTGGCGATTGTTTTTCCAGCGGCTTCGGTGACAATGATAGATATCGTAAGTAAGAAGACCGCATTCCTGACGCAAGTAAAAGTCGAACTTAAACTCAAAAATGTCACCGTACATACAGGGCGCGTTGAACTCCTGAAAGTTGAACATAAATTTGACGTGATTACCTCGCGCGCTTTTTCCGAGCTGAATAACTTCATCAACTGGTCGCATCATTTGTTGGCAGAAGATGGCCGTTTCCTTGCGATGAAGGGCGTGTCGCCAACGCAAGAAATTGAGCGTCTGCCAGAAGCTTGGGAAGTGGAGAGCATTGAACCATTGCAAGTGCCGGGTCTGGATGTAGAAAGACATCTGGTGCATGTGAAAAAGCTTGTCTCAGTAAGTTAAGTTACACGTGAAACAGCAGTTCCGGGATTTTCTTTTAACCGCAATTATTCTAAAAAAGTGTCTATGGCTAAAATTTTTTGCGTTGCCAATCAAAAAGGTGGTGTAGGAAAAACTACTACAACGGTCAATCTGGCTGCGGGTTTGGCGAAGCTTGATCAGCGGGTTTTGCTGGTCGATCTTGACCCTCAGGGCAATGCTACTATGGGAGCCGGTGTCAATAAGGCCAAGATAGAATTGTCTGTTTATCAAGTATTGCTGGGAATGGCTGATGTGAAATCGGCTGTGGTTAGATCCGAATCTGGTAAATTTGACATTCTTCCTGCGAACCGCGAACTAGCCGGTGCCGAGGTCGAAATGGTGGAGCTGGAAAACCGAGATAAGCGTCTGCGCTTAGCCTTAGACCAAGTGGGTACTGACTACGACTTCATTTTGATCGATTGTCCACCGGCTTTGTCGATGCTGACACTGAATGGTTTATGCGCGGCAAATGGCGTGATTATTCCTATGCAATGCGAATATTACGCTCTGGAAGGCTTGTCGGATTTAGCGAATACGATCAAGAAAGTCTCCGCCAACTTGAATCCTGATTTGAAAATTGTTGGCTTACTGCGTGTGATGTTTGATCCACGTATGACCTTGTCGCAGCAAGTTTCCGACCAGCTGGAACAACATTTTGGCGACAAAGTATTTAAGACCGTGATCCCGCGCAATGTGCGCTTGGCAGAAGCGCCTTCCTATGGCATCCCGGGCGTGGTGTTTGACCCCTCATCTAAAGGCGCGCAAGCCTATATCGCCTTCGGCGCGGAGATGGTGGAAAGAATTAAGTTATTGGATAAAAAGTAAGATGACTATGGCAACGAAAAAACAAAAAGGCTTAGGGCGCGGCTTAGACGCTTTATTAGATGGTGCGGGTGATTTCGCTGAGGCGGTTCCAACCGTGGTTGGTGCACCAACCAGTTTACAGGTGACGCAAATGCAAGCCGGTAAATACCAACCACGAACTCGTATGGACGAGGGCGCTTTGGCCGAGCTCGCCGCATCAATCAAAGCGCAGGGCTTAATGCAGCCTATTCTGGTACGTCCTATAGGCCAAGCCAATGGCGTCACCAAATACGAGATCATCGCCGGTGAGCGTCGCTTCCGTGCCTCGCAGATGGCGGGTTTGACCGAAGTCGCCGTCTTGGTAAAAGATGTCGACGATCAAGCCGCTGCGGCAATGGCTCTGATTGAAAATATTCAGCGCGAAGATTTAAATCCTTTGGAAGAAGCGCAGGGCATCCATCGCCTGATCTCCGACTTTACTTTCACCCACGAACAAGCGGCAAATGCGGTAGGGCGTTCGCGAAGCGCGGTATCGAATCTGTTGCGTCTGTTAAATTTGGCGCGTCCGGTACAGACCATGCTGATGGCAGGCGATATCGACATGGGGCATGCCCGCGCTTTATTGGCAGTTGATGCAGCAACACAGATTCAACTAGCGAATCAAGTCGTGGCAAAACGCATGTCAGTACGTGACACGGAAAAATTAGTTACTAAGACGACAGCTGAATTGGCAACGCCAGCCAAACAAAAAGACAAGGCAGAAAAATCGCGTGACATTACGCGTTTGGAAGAAGAATTGTCAGATTTGCTAGCAACTCAAGTGACTTTGAAGATGGGCAGTAAAGGTCGCGGTCAGATGATGATTGATTTTGAAGATCTGGATTCTTTAGATGGCGTGATACTGAAAATTCGTGGTCAGTAATTCGTCTTCAGAAACCATTTCAGAACCTTTCAAGACAGAGACCCAAAGCTAAGGAGAAAAGAAAAATACGAAGAAAGGCAATCGCTATAATTTGTTACTGCTTTTCTCCGTATTTTTCTCTTCTTCTTCGTGCCTCAGTGTTGAGAGGTGTGCTTTAAGTTTTCAATAAATGTTTGAATGGCAATGGTTTGCCGATAATCCTCGGCAAACTCGTTAAAAAGTCGAAGACAATTAGGTGAATGAATTACAAAACGAAATTTGCTGCATTGCATCAAACGTTTGACCTCGCTTATACATGCACGTATAATTCCGTGGCTTTGGAAAATCTGCCTGTAAGTGCACCGAAATCGCACTGAAACAGTACAGATGCAGCACTAAAATAGAACATACTTAGCACCAAATTAGCACACACTGCGCACATAAAAATAAGAAAAACGTGCCTAGCCTATTGGTGAAAAACGAACATTTGTTGTAAAACTGGGGAGTGGCATGGCGCGCATCATCCTGTTGCAATTTGCAGCAGCTTTCATCGCGGCGCTGGTGGCGTTGTTAGTGTCTGGTCTCTCTTCCGGTATATCCGCTCTACTCGGCGGTCTATGTTGCGCGCTCCCGAACGCGTTTTTTGCTTTGCGCTTACTCAGCAGCGTGCGAAAACCCGGTGGTGCCAACCCGATGAATTTTTTCGTCGGCGAGTTTATAAAAATTGCACTGACCTTGGCTCTTATGGGAGCGGTGGTTATGTTTTACCCCGATTTGAACTGGCTGGCGTTTCTCGCTGCATTCATCGTGGTAATGAAAAGTTATTTAATACTACTCTTTAGGCATTGATTATGAGCGCAACTGAGCACGCCCCAACCCCGTCGGAATACATCGGCCATCATCTCGGTCACTTAAGCAATTCCCATGATCAACAGACAGCCCTGGTGGACATGTCTTACATTAACTACGACACCATTATTTGGTCGGTGTTTTGTGGTCTGGTTGCGATCATCGTAATGTACATGGCATCTCGTAAAGCAACTTCTGGTGTGCCTGGTCGCTTTCAATGCGCGATTGAAATGATTGTTGAAATGGTCAATGATCAAGCGAAAAGCATCGTTCATGGCAATGTTTCCTTTATCGCGCCTATGGCATTAACCGTGTTCATGTGGGTTTCCCTGATGAACGCGATGGATTTCTTGCCTGTAGATTTGTTCTCAGTCTGGTTGTTCCCATTGTTGGGTTTAGACCCAGAGATGCATCACCGCGTGGTTCCTACTGCTGATTTGAATGGTACTTTAGGTATCTCTGTAGGTGTGTTTGCGCTGATGATGTACTACTCCATCAAAATTAAAGGTGCTGGCGGCTTCCTCAAAGAATTGTGTACCGCACCGTTTGGCCCAATGATGTTCCCAGCGAATATTGCTTTGAACGTAGTTGAATACGCAGCAAAGACTTTCTCACTCGGTATGCGACTGTTCGGTAACATGTTTGCCGGTGAATTGTTGTTCTTGTTGATTGCTTTGTTAGGCGCTTACAGCCATTTCGGCGGCGTTGGCCAAATCATTGCTGGTTCTATCTGGGCTATCTTCCATATTTTGATCGTATTCTTGCAGGCCTTTATTTTCATGATGTTGACTTTGGTGTACATGGGTCAATCGCACGAAGCGCATTAATGGTGTCACTGGTTTTAGGTTTTGGTTTTAGTTTTGTAATTTAGTTTTTTGGTATTTTAATTTTTTAACTTTTAGGGAGTTTTCTCATGACTAACGTCGCATTTGTAGCTTTGGCTTGTGGTTTGATCATTGGTTTGGGCGCTTTGGGTGCTTGTATCGGTATCGCTATGATGGGTGGTAAATATTTGGAAGCGTCTGCTCGTCAACCAGAATTGATGGACAAGTTGCAAGGCAAAATGTTGTTGTTGGCTGGTTTGATCGATGCTGCGTTCATTATCGGTGTTGGTATCGCGATGTTCTTCGCAACTGCGAACCCATTCAAAGGTTAATTTAATTTCCTTTTCTACCGCGGTGCTGGTCACAGGATCAGCGCTAGCGGAACGATAATTCACACAAGGAAACGACGATGAATCTTAATCAAACCATGTGGTACCAAGCAGGGGTGTTCTTCATCCTGGCTTTGTTTACCATGAAATTCGTTTGGCCACCATTGATTGGTGCCATCGATGCACGTATGAAAAAAATCGCAGACGGCTTGTCCGCTGCGGATCAAGGGCAAGCCGCCATGAAAGAAGCTGAGAAAAAGATTCAGCTTGAATTGGCAGCCGCTCATGACAAAGGTATGACACAAATTGCTAACGCTGAAAAGCGTGGTCAGTTGATCGTCGAAGAAGCTAAGAATGCTGCCAATGCAGAAGCCGCGCGTATTATCGCTGCTGCTCAAGCGGAAGCTGCAAATCAAGTCACAAAAGCACGCGAAGAATTGCGCGACCAGGTTGCTGTATTGGCAGTCAAAGGCGCAGAGCAAATTCTGAAACGTGAGGTTAACGCTTCTGCTCACGCAGATTTGTTGAACCAATTGAAGACTGAGCTGTAATCATGGCAGAACTCGCAACGATCGCTCGTCCATACGCAGAAGCCTTGTATCGCGTTGCAAAGTCCGGTAACTTGTCCGCTTGGTCGGAACTGGTTGCCGAGATGGCGCAAGCGGCAGCGCATCCCGATGTAGTAGCTCTTGCACACAACCCCAAAGTCTCCGCAGCGCAAACTGCTGAGGCTTTCTTGTCCGTGTTGAAGTCACCTGTAACTGCTGAAGCGAAAAACTTCATCACGACATTGACTGAATATGACCGTTTAACCACATTGCCAGAAATCGCTGTGCAATTTCATGCTTTGCAAAACGCCGACGCTGGCTCTGCAGATGCTGAAATCACCAGCGCATTTGAAATGACTGAGGCACAGGTTAAAGATTTGGCCGCAACACTGGAAAAGAAATTTGGTCGCAAACTGCACCCAACCGTCACAGTGGATTCATCCCTGATCGGTGGTGTGCGTATCGTGGTTGGTGATCAAGTGTTAGATACTTCGGTTCGTGCCAAGCTGCAACAGATGCACAACGCTCTGACGGCCTAATTGGCAGTCAAAAGGGAGCCTCTATAAATTCAATTATAGAGATGCAGCACAAGGCGCTTCCCGCAGCAATACGGATGTATTGCGAGGAAATGCAACGCAGTGATGCGCTCTAGAATTGGATTTTAGTGGTTCCCGAAAGAATGAAATAATTTTAGGAGTTTGTATGCAACTCAACCCATCAGAAATCAGCGAGTTGATCAAGAGCCGTATTCAAGGCCTTGGCGACGGTGCTGAGATTCGTAATCAAGGTACGGTTATTTCCGTTACCGACGGCATCTGCCGCATCCACGGTTTGTCCGATGCGATGCAAGGCGAGATGTTGGAATTCCCAGGCAATACATTTGGTCTGGCTTTGAACTTGGAACGTGATTCCGTTGGTGCCGTTATTCTCGGTGACTACGAGCACATCTCTGAAGGCGACACAGTCAAATGTACTGGTCGTATTTTGGAAGTTCCTATCGGTCCAGAATTGCGCGGCCGTGTTGTCAACGCATTGGGTCAACCAATCGATGGCAAAGGTCCAATCAATGCAAAATTGTCTGCTCCAATCGAAAAGATTGCTCCAGGCGTTATTGCACGTCAATCCGTTTCTCAACCATTGCAAACTGGTTTGAAGTCTATCGACTCCATGGTTCCAGTTGGTCGTGGTCAGCGTGAATTGATCATTGGCGATCGTCAAACTGGTAAAACAGCGGTAGCGATTGACGCGATCATTAACCAAAAAGGTCAAGACGTTACTTGTATCTATGTAGCGATTGGTCAAAAAGCATCTTCTGTTAAAAACGTTGTTCGTGCTTTAGAAGCACACGGCGCGATGGAATACACCATCGTTGTTGCGGCAACTGCAGCTGAATCTGCAGCGATGCAATACGTATCCGCATACTCCGGTTGTGCGATGGGTGAATACTTCCGTGATCGCGGCGAAGACGCATTGATCGTTTATGATGATTTGTCTAAGCAAGCGGTAGCGTATCGTCAAGTTTCCCTGTTGTTGCGCCGTCCACCAGGTCGTGAAGCGTACCCAGGTGACGTGTTCTATTTGCACTCACGTTTGTTAGAGCGCGCAGCACGTGTTAACCCAGACTACGTTGAAGCATTCACTAAAGGTGAAGTTAAAGGTAAGACAGGTTCATTGACAGCATTGCCTATCATTGAAACACAAGCTGGTGACGTTTCTGCTTTCGTTCCAACCAACGTAATTTCGATTACTGACGGTCAGATCTTCTTGGAAACTTCTTTGTTTAACGCAGGTATTCGTCCAGCGATTAACGCGGGTATTTCCGTGTCTCGCGTTGGTGGTGCTGCGCAAACTAAAGTTATCAAAAACTTGTCCGGTGGTATTCGTACTGACTTGGCACAGTATCGTGAATTGGCTGCGTTTGCGCAGTTCGCGTCTGACTTGGATGAAGCAACCCGTAAGCAATTGGATCGTGGTGCCCGTGTTACTGAATTGTTGAAACAAGCTCAGTACGCACCATTGTCGATTTCTTTGATGGCGGTGACTTTGTTCGCAGTGAACAAAGGTTTCTTGGATGATGTACCTGTGAAGAAAGTTTTGGCTTTCGAAGCTGGCGTACACAACTTCATGAAAACTAGTCACGCAGCCTTGTTGCAAAAGATTGAAGAGACTAAGCAATTGGACAAAGATGGCGAAGCTGCCATGGCTGCCGCAATCGCTGATTTCAAAAAATCCGGCGCATTTTAATTTACCGTAGCTAGAAGGAGTCAATACTCATGGCTGTAGGTAAAGAGATACGTGGCAAGATCAAAAGCGTAGAGAATACGAAGAAGATCACGAAAGCGATGGAAATGGTCGCTGCTTCTAAAATGCGTAAAGCGCAGGACAGAATGCGTGCGGCTCGTCCGTACAGTGAAAAAATTCGTACGATCACGGCGAACTTGTCACAGGCCAACCCAGAGTACACGCATCCTTTCATGGTTCAACAAGATCAAGCTAAGAAAGTTGGCTTGATCGTTGTCACAACTGATAAAGGTTTGTGCGGTGGCTTGAATACCAACGTTTTGCGTTTGGTCACCAACAAGATGCGTGAACTCGAAGGTAAGGGTTCAAAAATTGAAGCGGTCGCAATCGGTAACAAAGGTTTCGGCTTCCTGAATCGTGTAGGTGCAAAAGTTGTGGCGCATGCGACGCAATTGGGTGATACACCCCACCTCGATAAATTGATCGGTCCAGTGAAATTGTTATTGGATGCGTATCAGGAAGGCAAGCTCGATGCGGTTTATTTGAGCTACACCAAATTCATTAACACCATGAAGCAAGAACCGGTGGTTGAGCAATTATTGCCTCTGACATCGGACAAGCTGGAAACAAATAAAGCTTCCCATTCTTGGGACTATATTTACGAACCAGATGCAGCTGCGGTGATCGATGAATTGTTGGTACGTTATGTAGAAGCGCTGATTTATCAAGCAGTGGCAGAAAACATGGCGTCTGAACAATCGGCACGTATGGTGGCGATGAAATCAGCTAGCGATAACGCAGGTAATGTGATTGGTGAGTTGAAGTTGATTTACAACAAAACTCGTCAAGCAGCGATTACCAAAGAGCTCTCCGAGATCGTCGCCGGCGCGGCAGCGGTCTAAACGAATTTTAATATTATTGAAGGAACGAACATGGCTAATGGCAAAATCGTTCAGTGTATCGGCGCTGTTGTGGACGTTGAATTTCCACGCGACGCGATGCCTAAGGTTTACGATGCCTTGAAAATGGAAGGCTCCGATCTGACATTGGAAGTCCAGCAGCAATTGGGTGACGGTATCGTCCGTACGATTGCTTTGGGTACATCTGATGGCTTGCGTCGTGGCATGATGATTAGCAACACAGGTAAACCAATTATGGTTCCAACCGGCAAAGCAACACTGGGCCGTATTATGGACGTATTGGGTAACCCAATTGATGAATGTGGTCCGGTTAGCCGTGAGACACAAGCATCTATTCACCGTAAAGCACCTGCTTACGACGAACTCTCTCCATCGCAAGAATTGTTGGAAACCGGTATCAAAGTTATTGACCTGGTTTGCCCATTTGCGAAGGGTGGTAAAGTTGGTTTGTTCGGTGGTGCTGGTGTTGGTAAGACCGTTAACATGATGGAGTTGATCAACAACATTGCTAAAGCACACAGCGGTTTGTCCGTGTTTGCTGGTGTTGGTGAACGTACTCGTGAAGGTAATGACTTCTACCACGAAATGGCTGACGCTAACGTTGTTAACTTGGAAAAGCCTGAAGATTCCAAAGTAGCGATGGTGTACGGTCAGATGAATGAACCACCAGGTAACCGTTTGCGCGTTGCTTTGACTGGTTTGACGATCGCTGAAGGTTTCCGTGACGAAGGTAAAGACGTGTTGTTCTTCGTCGATAACATCTATCGTTACACATTGGCTGGTACTGAAGTTTCTGCGTTGTTGGGCCGTATGCCTTCCGCGGTGGGTTACCAACCAACATTGGCTGAAGAAATGGGCCGTTTGCAAGAACGTATTACTTCCACTAAGACTGGTTCTATTACTTCTATTCAAGCGGTTTACGTTCCAGCGGATGACTTGACAGATCCATCCCCAGCGACAACGTTTGCTCACTTGGATTCCACCGTTGTTTTGTCTCGTGACATCGCCTCTTTGGGTATCTACCCAGCGGTTGATCCACTCGATTCAACTTCACGTCAGTTGGACCCACAAGTCGTTGGTCAAGATCACTATGAAACAGCACGCGCTGTTCAAGGTACTTTGCAACGCTACAAAGAATTGCGTGACATTATCGCGATTTTGGGTATGGACGAATTGGCACCTGAAGATAAGTTGATCGTTGCTCGTGCACGTAAGATGCAACGTTTCTTGTCCCAGCCTTTCCACGTTGCTGAGGTATTTACTGGTTCTCCAGGTAAATACGTTTCACTCAAAGATACAATCAAAGGCTTCAAGATGATTGCATCCGGTGAACTCGATCACTTGCCAGAACAAGCGTTCTACATGGTAGGTACAATCGACGAAGCGATCGAAAAAGCGAAGAAAATGGCTGCATAATTATTCCAAGCCCGCAAGGGCGAGGAGTGACGCCCCCTCCCCTTCAAGGGGAATTGGTCGGACGAAAAAACATGTTTTTTCGCCTTCCATTTCTAAGCTGCATAATTGCAGCGCAGTGGACGGGTCGGTGTGGGGATGGGGTAAACAGCGAGTGAGGAAGAACGTTATTAGCGCTCGACGTTAAACCCATCCCCCTCCCGACCTCCCCCTTGAAGGGGGAGGGGCATTTTGAAAAAAGGTTAGCACATGGCACATACTATTCACGTTGACGTGGTTTCAGCAGAAGAGTTGATCTTTTCTGGCGAAGCTGAATTCGTCGCGTTGCCGGGTGAATCAGGTGAATTGGGTATCTATCCAAAGCACACACCATTGATCACACGTATCAAGCCAGGCGCAGTGCGTATTAAGGTTGCAGGTCAAGCTGAAGACGAATTCGTATTCGTTGCTGGCGGTATCCTGGAAGTGCAGCCTGATACAGTCACTGTATTGGCTGATACAGCGATTCGTGGTCATGATCTTGATGAAGCGAAAGCGGCTGAAGCTAAGAAATTGGCAGAAGAAGCTTTGGTGAATCGTGATTCGGGCATCGATTACGCGCAAGCGCAAGCCGAGTTGCAATCAGCGATCGCACAATTGGCAGCGATACAGAAATTACGTTCTAAGCGTTAATTCTGCAAAAGTTTTACGAGACATTAAGTCTAAATAGAATAGGGCAGCTACGGCTGCCTTTTTCTTTTTCCACAGGATTTTTGTAGGGAGCCGAAATATGTCAGGCATGTCAGACGAGTTGATTGATCACCTCTTAAACACAGCAAAAACCATTGCCATCGTCGGCATTTCGAATAAACCCGAGCGCGACAGCTACAAAGTCGCGCAGTACTTGCAAGAACATGCTTATAAGGTGTTAGCCATCAATCCATTGCAAGCAGGGAATACGATATTGGGCGAGACTTGCTATGCGAGTTTGAGCGAGGCGCAACAACATAGTGGTCTCAAAATAGACATTGTTGATTGTTTTCGTAAAGCTGAAGATATCCCAGAGATCGTGAATGAAGCGATTGCCATCAATGCAGGTGCGGTGTGGATGCAGCTAAGCATCGTCAACGGTGCTGCAGCTGAACAGGCGCTAGCGGCAGGATTGCATGTCATTATGGATAAATGTACTAAGATAGAGCATAAACGTTTGCATCAAATTTCCTAATTTCCGAGATAAGCGCCATGACCAATATCGCCCAACAGTTTCTCGCTGCGTCAGACTTTGTCTTGCAGGACAAAGACGCAGCTAAGCGTCCTTTTACTGATGTCGGAACCAAAGAGGCGATGAAATTGAAGACGGGTAGCTTGGGCGAAAAAATCGCTGCCTATCAGGACATTCTATATGCGCAACGTCGGCATAAATTGCTGGTCATTTTGCAGGGTATGGATACTTCTGGCAAAGATGGCACGGTGAAGGCGGTTTTCGGTCAGCTCAATCCCGCAGGTGTGCGCAGTGTCAGTTTTAAAGCACCAAGCGCTATTGAGTTGGCGCATGATTTTTTATGGCGCGTCCACCAGCAAGTACCTGCTGTAGGTGAGGTTGTCATTTTCAATCGTAGCCATTACGAAGATGTTTTGATCACCAAAGTTCATGCTTGGATAGACGGTGCAGAATGTAAGCGACGTTTTGCCCACATCAATGCTTTCGAGCGCATGCTGGTTGAAACAGGCACGACCATCTTAAAATTCTTTTTGCATATTTCTAAAGACGAACAAAAGCTACGCTTAGAAGAGCGTATCGCTGATCCGAATAAACATTGGAAATTTGATCCTCAGGATTTAAGCGAACGAAAATTTTGGAGTGATTATCAAAGTGCCTATCAAGACACGATACGCGCAACGCATACTGAGCAGGCACCTTGGCATATTATTCCGGCTAATTCTAAGACCCAAAGAAATCTCGCGATTGCGCATATCGTAAGCGAAAAGTTAGCAGAGCTGGGTCTCACTTATCCGGCTGAAAATCCCGCGCTATATAAGTTAAAAGTCGAATGAGATTTTCTTCCTCTTTATGAGTGTAGCGGCGCCGTCAATTTGATTGTGCATCACACCGGAAATTAATTATCCACAAAAAAACCAATAAATATTTTCCTGTGGAAATTTTATCCACTTGATAAATATATATAAATTCATTTAAAAATCAAAGACTTAATATGGGTAATTAATTTGATTTATCTCAAGATGAATTCAAATCCAAAATTATTCAAATCTTACCCACAAAGTTATCCACAGATTTTGCAAACAAAGTCCTAACTAAGTGGCATAAATTGTGCGCGACTCTGCCGCGGAATAGCTTGCTGGTTCTTACCAAAAAGCGATAAAAATGTCGCAAATAGACACAAAATGGGAACGTTTCCAAAAAAATGTTGACATCAAATTTTGATGAATGCTATATTTCAAACCACAAATGGAAACGATTCCATAAAATTGACAAATTCAGCTAATTGACCTTGTTTGCTGAACCCGGCGATAAACACTTTGAGCGAGCTGCTTAAGTTGGTATCGCGTAAAAAATAGTTTTTTTGGATAAAGACCTTTGTAGGTGCTGACAGTAAAGCGACAAGTAAGGTACACGTAAGAGCAAATCAGGACAAGGATTTAACAAGAGGTAAAAGCAGCAATAAGTTGCCTAAGAAATCGCCGCGATAAGCAGCATCGAACAACATACACCTGTAGTGACAAGCCTCTATGATCCGATCAGAGATACTAGAGATCGCAGAATATTAAAACAAGGAGACAAAATGTTTAACCCGAAGAGCAAGAGAACGCTAATGAGTGTCGCTGTGGCAAGTGCATGTGGGCTCGTTGGTGCAAGTTCATATGCACAACAAGCAGATACAGCAAAAAAAGAAGAGGCTGCTGTTAGCACCGTAGTAGTTACCGGCTACCGCAAGAGCTTGAGCTCTTCAATGAATCTGAAACGCGATTCTCAGGGTATCGTGGATGGCATCGTCGCTGAAGACATAGGAAAATTTCCCGATACAAATTTAGCCGAATCGCTACAGCGTATCAGCGGTGTCTCAATTGACCGCTCGATTGGCGAAGGCTCGAAGATTACTGTGCGTGGCGTTGGGCCCGACTTTAACCTCGTGTTATTGAACGGTCGCCAGATGCCAACATCGAACTTGGGCGACCTCAATGGACGCGCGTTTGACTTCGCCAATTTGGCATCGGAAGCAATTTCGCAACTTCAAGTTTACAAGACCAGCCGTGCGGAATCACCTACCGGCGGTATCGGCGCGACAGTTAACGTGATGACTGCTCGACCATTTGAAAATCCTGGTATGCACGCCAGCGTTGGAATTAAAGCAGTCAAGGACAATTCCAGTAGTGCCTTACCAAATGATGTCAAATCAGGCTCAGCGGTAACGCCAGAATTCTCCGGAATCTATAGCAATACCTTTGACGAAGGAAGAGTTGGTATCGCTATCAGTGCCAGCAAACAGGAACGTAATCTCGGTTACAACACAGCGGCTGTCTCCAACGGCTGGCGTGGTCCGTTTCGTGGAGATGAAAACAACTGGGGTACCGTACCTCAACCCGGCACGCCTGGTGCCAACAACATTACTAATCGCCCAGGACCAACAGACATTTATTCAGTCCCGCAGAACCTCAACTACAGTATGAGCGGCGTACAACGCCAGCGCACGAATGGGCAATTAACGCTGCAATTTGCACCGATCAAAGAATTAGTGACGACTCTCGATTACACCCTTTCTGAAAATAAGATTCAGACGCGTCGTCAAGACTTGTCCGCATGGTTCAATTTTGGGCCTTCCGTTACCTCTTTTAGTAAAGGACCGGTCGCTGCGCCACTTATCTATACTGAGACCATAGACCCCGCCAATAGCGACATCGCTATGGGTGGTGCTAAATTCGCAACCAAGACGCAGAACAAATCATTGGGCTTCAATGCTGTGTGGACGCCAACGAGTTCACTTAAACTTGAACTCGATGCCCACAAGTCAAGCGCTGAATCGATGTCTGATAGTCCTTTCGGTTCCAGCAATGTCCTTGGTACCGCGAGTTTTAGCCGAGGCACTACGACTGCTAACTTTAGTAACGACTTTCCAGTGTTAAGTATCAAAGGTGCAAATTACACTGCGGCGCCTCAACAAGTCACTGGCTCCGTGTTTCAAAACGGCTATATGAAAGGTGACATTAGTCAGCTGCAATTAAAAGGACGCTTGAAGGTATTAGAAGACTCCCATTTGGTATTCGGTGTCGCGGCTACGACAGTGGATAATCGCTCTGCATTTTCGAATCAGCAACGTGATACCTGGGGCGGTGCAACCAAACCATCTGATTATCCAAGCAACGTGTGGCATGCTGAAACGGTAAGAAAATACTTCAGCAAAATTAGCGGTAGCAACAGTCCTGACCTCTTCAATAATTTCAATACCTTCAATTTTGAACAGGTACGTCAATTAGCCGCGACTGCTTCAGGTAAGCCAGAGCTCTACTTACCAAAAACCACTTTCGATACCGATCAACTCGCGACTGAAAAATCGAAGAGCGCCTACTTACAGTTGAATACAAACTGGGATACCACATTGCCTATGCATACAGCAATTGGTGTACGTTTCGAAAAAACGGATGTCGTCTCAACGGCTTTAGTACCGACAGCCAAAGCGATCGTGATGGTATCGAACAATGAGTTCCCTATCACTTTTGGTGACCCAAGCTTCACGACCCTCAAAGGAAGCTACAGCAATGTTTTGCCAAGCTTAGACTATGATGTTGAGCTGAGCAAAGATATGGTCTTGCGTGCCAGCTATGGAGAAACCATAGGCCGTCCACGTTATGATCAGATTCAAGGCGGCCAAACGCTAGACTCATTAGTGCGAATCAACGGCGGCACGGGTAGCCAAGGTAATCCATCATTGAAGCCTGTCAAATCCAAAAATCTGGATCTGTCTTTTGAATGGTATTACGCAAAACAAAGCTATCTCTCAGCTGGCTTGTTCCGCAAAGACTTAACTAATTATGTGGGACAATCAAAAATCACAGCGACACCATTTAATTTGCACACACCAGTTGGTGGCGCCTTGTGGAACGAAGCCATCGCAAAAGGTGGAAGCGCTTGCGCGACAGGTGACGTCACTTGTATCCGTAATTACATTTTCAGAAATCATAATGGCGCTCCTGGCGTAGTTAAGGGAACTCCGGATGCCTCTGGAAATGAAACAGGAACCATTACCGGTCAAGCTAGTGATCCAGTAGCAAAATTTGAAATTACCACGTTCACCAATCAGAAAGCTGCCAATTTGGATGGATTAGAATTGAACGTGCAACATATGTTTGGTGAAAGTGGTTTTGGTCTCTCCGCCAACTACACTTATGTACGTTCTAATCTCAAGTACGATAATTACAAAATTGGTGAGCAATTCGCGCTGGTTGGTCTAAGCAACTCGTCGAATTTGGTTGCTATGTATGAACAAGGTCCTTGGTCAGCGCGTGTTGCTTATAACTGGCGTGGTGAGTTCCTCGCATCGACATTCGATGGCGCAGGTCCAAATCCAATCTATGTTGAGCCCTACGGTCAAGTTGATCTGAGCCTCGGGTATGCCTACGATAGTAAGCTGGCATTTCAGTTCGAGGCGATCAATCTCACTGATCAAATCCAACGTACCCATGGACGTACCAAATCGATGTTGGAAAGCGTCACTCAAGCAGGTCCACGCTATATGATCAGTGCTCGCTATAAATTCTGATTGTAGAATGGCAAAACGCAGGTAAAACGGTTGCGGTGAGGCGACTCGCCAACGATAGACAAAGAGGCCACTGCAAACCAGTGGCCTTTTTCACAAGGATGCACGTGGACGTAGTGGCTAGATAATGGAGAAATTCATGCCAAGCAATGTTATCAAACACATTGTCATCGTGGGCGGCGGTTCTGCAGGTTGGTTGACTGCGGCCCTTATCGCTGCCGAACATAAATCAGCGTTAGCCACTAACTTGCAAGTGACGCTAATTGAGTCACCGGATGTTGCTCCCATCGGCGTGGGTGAAGGTACTTGGCCGACGATGCGCGACACTTTGAGGAGAATAGGTGTTTCTGAAGCCGATTTTTTCCGTGACTGTGACGCGTCGTTTAAACAGGGATCACGCTTCAATGAATGGGTGACTGGGACTGAAAATGACTATTATTTTCACCCCTTTGTGCTGCCCCTAGGCTATGGTGAGACGAATTTGGCTACCGCTTGGCAGCAACGGTATTCCCATATTCCATTCGCCGACCTAGTGAGTTTTCAACCGCATCTCTGCGTCTATGGTAAAGCACCCAAACAAGCGGTGACGCCTGAATATGCAGCGGTAGCCAATTATGGATACCATCTTGACGCTGGCAAATTTGGACTCTTTCTTCAAAAGTATGGTACTGAGCGATTAGGTATCAAGCATGTACTCGATCATGTGGTGGGAATTAATTCACATGACAACGGTGATATCGCCTCCTTGCAGCTCAAAGCTGGCACGATACTCAGTGGCGATTTATTTGTAGATTGTTCAGGTTCCCAATCCCTATTATTGGGGCAGCATTATGGGGTTGAATTTCTCACGCAGAAGCATGTTTTGTTCAACGATAGTGCATTGGCAGTGCAGGTAGCTTACGCGAGTCAGGACAGTCCGATCGCCTCACAAACGATTTCCACTGCCCAAGAGGGTGGGTGGATTTGGGATATAGGCTTGCCTACCCGTCGCGGTACTGGATACGTGTATTCCAGCGCCCACATCTCGGATGAAAAGGCACAAGCGGCTTTACGAGCCTACCTCGCAAAAAGTGGGGCACCAAAAGAAATAAGTGAGCCAAGAAAATTATCGTTTAATCCTGGCTATCGAAAACAATTCTGGTTCCGTAACTGTGTGGCAATCGGTCAGTCGGCTGGCTTTATTGAACCCTTAGAAGCCTCGGCCTTAGCGATGGTAGAGCTGTCGGCTGCGATGCTAAGCGATGACATGCCCGCGACACGAGATGCTATGGATATTATCGCTCGACGATTTAATGATGCCTTCACGTATCGCTGGGAACGAGTGATCGATTTTTTAAAGCTACATTACGTTTTAAGTCAGCGGACAGATTCCGACTATTGGCACGATAACCGTCAAGCTGAATCGATTCCGCAACGCTTGAAAGAGCTACTTACCTTATGGCGACATCGCGGTCCATCGCGCTATGATTTGTTTCGCATCGAAGAAGTTTTCCCGTCAGCCAGTTATCAATATGTGTTGTATGGGATGGGTTTTCGTGGTGAAGAATCGAGAGCAGAAAAGAGTTCCGATCATTTGGATCTGGCCGAACAGTATTTCCGGGAGGCCGCAGCACTGACTACCAAAATGCTCTCTGCACTTCCAAGCAATAGGGAGTTAATTGAGCATATTCGGCAATATGGTATGCAAAAAATTTGAATAATTAGATGATAAAAAACAGGGACAAAACATGGCTAAAGCAGTTTTACTTAATAACGTTGATCACAAAGATTTGCGAGTGATCACAGGGCATGGCGCGCATTTCGGCGATGCGGTGATGTCGACCTTAACTTTCCCTTCAGAGTTTAGGGATCTACAAGCGCATTATCCTATTGTGTTTCGTAAAACCATGGATGGCACAAGTTTCGAGCCGATCGCGCTATTTGGGTTTCAAGAAGGCGAAAACTTATTCCTCGGAAGTGATGGTTGGGACGCGTCCTATGTACCGCATTTGATCAAACGTCAACCGTTCTTAATTGGCAAAGTCGGTGACGAATTAATGATCAATATTGATCTAGAAAGCGCGAAGGTGAGTCGAACAGAAGGTCAGCCGATTTTCCTGCCGCATGGCGGCAATAGTGAATTCTTGGAGCAAATGAATTCCATGCTGCTGACGATACATCAAGGCCTGCAAAGTACACCTGCCTTTATCAAGGCGTTGATGGAACATCAATTACTGGAATCCTTTGTACTCGATATCGAGTTGAACGACGGTTCACAAAATCGTTTGGCAGGTTTCTATACGATCAATGAAGAAAAAGTACATGGTCTCAGTGGAGCAGTGCTTGAACAATGGAATCGCCTTGGCTATTTACAGGCCATCTTTATGGTGATTGCCTCCTTGTCAAATTTCCGTGCGCTGATAGAAAGAAAGAATCGCTGATATGCCAGCCATCGTTAGTTACGTTAGAGAGATTAAGGGACTAGGTCCGCAAGACTTAAATGATGCGATTCTCAAATCGACTCAACCGCTGATATTGAGAGGACTGGTTTCCTCGTGGCCCATGGTCAAAGCGGGGCTGTCCTCCGATCAAGACGCTGCAATGTATTTACAGCGTTTTTATCGTGACGCCAATGTGGTAGCCATGCTTGGCACGCCAGAGATCAATGGTCGATTTTTTTATAACGAAGATTTAAGTGGTTTTAATTTCTTTCCCGTAAATACGAATCTCACTGCGGTATTGGGAGAGCTTTATGATCATCGCAATGATGAAAAGCCGCCAGCGATCTATGTAGGTTCCACCACCGTGGACACCTGTTTGCCAGGGTTTCGCGCCGAAAATGATCTTGATTTGGGATCGCGTGATCCCCTGATGAGCATCTGGATCGGTAATCAAACAAGGATCGCTGCGCACTATGATTTGCCGGACAATATCGCCTGTGTCGCTGCCGGCCATCGTCGCTTTACTTTGTTTCCACCAAATCAGTTGAGCAATCTCTATATTGGTCCGCTCGATTTCACGCCCGCAGGACAATCGATTAGCTTGGTGGATTTTGCCAATCCGGATTTTGAAAAATTTCCTAGATTCGCACAAGCTTTAGAGCATGCGCAAGTCGCCGAACTTGAGCCGGGCGATGCGCTATTTCTTCCCAGTATGTGGTGGCACCATGTTGAGGCATTGGATCGATTTAATGTGTTGTTGAATTATTGGTGGCGTCAATCACCGGAGTACATGGATACCCCCACCAACGCGTTGATGTTGGCCTTGTTGAGTGTGCGTGATTTGCCAGTTGAACAGCGGCAGGCTTGGAAAGAATTATTTTGCCATTATGTGTTTGATGCTGGTGACGCTGAATTAGCGCACATCCCGCCTCAAGCTCGCAGAGTATTGGCGCCACTTGATGCAGATGCTGCGCGCATGTTGAGAGCGCAATTGATCAAAAAGATGAATCGTTAATCAGAAATTGATTGAGATTGACAGAGCACAGAGAATAAGGAAATCCTATGCAACAACAGATCCAAGAGGCGATAGCCAAGAAACCCATCCGCCGTGTCGTCATCGCTGGCGGTGGAACCGCTGGCTGGATGGTCGCTGCAGCACTATCAAAGACGCTTGGTAAGCTGCTTGATATTAAGTTGGTTGAGTCGGATGAGATAGGTACTGTTGGCGTTGGTGAGGCGACGATTCCCACCATCATGAACTTCCATAACTTGCTGGAGATTAATGAACAGGAGTTCATGGTCGCGACCCACGCAACCTTCAAACTGGGCATTAGTTTTGAAAATTGGCGAGATCGTAATGAGGATTACATCCACTCATTTGGCCTCACCGGTACAGATCATTGGACCGCGGGCTTTCAACATTTTTGGATGAAGGGTCGCGAGCGAAAACTGGCAGGCGAATATGGTGATTATTGTCTCGAGCTAAAAGCGGCTCAAGCGCAACGCTTCGCGCATTTGCCGAATAATGGCATGAACTACGCCTATCATATCGATGCCAGCAAATACGCAAAATATTTGCGGAAATTCAGTGAGCCCTTTGGCGTGCAACGTATCGAAGGCAAAATCGCCAAAGTTGAAACTGATCCACTAACAGGCAATATTGTTTCGCTCAAACTCGATTCTGGCGTCGATATTGAAGGGGATTTGTTTATTGATTGCACCGGGTTTCGAGGATTACTCATTGGTGAAACCATGAAGGTCGCCTATCAAGATTGGTCGCACTGGTTATTCTGCGATAGTGCAGTGGCAGTACAAACCGAGTCAGTCAGCGATGCCTTACCTTACACCAGATCCATAGCGCGCGAATCGGGTTGGCAGTGGCGCATTCCTCTACAGCATCGAGTAGGTAACGGCTTGGTCTTTTCTAGCCGTTACATCGATGATGAGCAAGCCAAGCAAGTCTTGATGGACAACATCGAAGGTCAACCCTTGATGCAACCGAGAGTGCTCAAGTTTCGGCCTGGGCAACGTGAGAAAACGTGGAATGGAAATTGTGTGGCGATAGGCTTGGCGAGTGGTTTTCTGGAACCACTCGAATCAACCAGTATTCATCTGATACAGCGTGGCATCATTCGTTTGCTGCAAATGTTTCCTAGCAATGGCATCAGTCAATCAGATATCGATGAATATAATAAACAAACCGACTATGAGTTACAGCATATCCGTGATTTTATTATTCTTCATTATCATGTGACGAATCGCCAGGACACCCCGTTCTGGCGCGACTGTCGTAGTATGAACATACCCGCATCACTGCAACATCGCATTGATCTTTTCCGTGAAACTGGTCGCGTGTTCCGGGTGCCGAATGAATTGTTCGCCGAAAATTCATGGCTACAGGTGATGCTGGGGCAGGGAATTATGCCGGAACAGCATCATCAAATTGCAGATTTAATGGGAGATCCAGAGTTGTCGGGTTTTCTGAATCATATCCGTACGGCGATTGATAAGACAGTCATGCAATTACCATCCCATCAGGCCTATGTGCAGCAGTATTGCCGCAGCAATCCCGTTCTATAAACTCTGTGCCGATTTGAGCCACTCCCAGAGGGTTTCAATCAAAACGCATGATGGACAGCGTTGCATCTCTTGCTGGGGCGTTCAGACTCAGCAAGAGATGGATTTGCAAGGCGCATCATCGCAAGTATGCGATGATCGTTTCGTTGGCACGTCGCTGCGTGATGCGAAACCCTTGCTACACATCCTTTGTTTTGATTGAAACGCTAGCCTAAAATATAGGTCAATAGGTCAATAGGCCCTAGCGATCGCCGCTTCGCTTTTGCCCTCTTAGGGATTCTGGACCGATTTATCTGTAGCCTTACCACAAGGCAGGCGAAGTAGCTTAAGCACACCATCGTCCAGATGTGAGTCGGTACCCCTCTTGAAATATTCGCCTCACCTCTTTTCCTCCGACTTCTTAAAACATCGATTTTTTCGAGCAATGAGATTCAATTAATCGATTTGAATCTAATTCCACTCGTCCTTACACTAAGTCCATTACCTAAACAAATGGAGAAGCGTAATGAACATCGATATACAAGCACGCGGTTTTGAGTTGACAGAAGGCCTACGTGAGCACACCTACCGCCGTCTCAAATTTGCCACCGACTGGGCTATGGATGATGTGAAAACAATTAAAGTCCGACTTTCAGATATCAACGGCCCGCGTGGTGGTGCAGATAAACATTGTTTAATTCAAATACCTATGGCGAAAAAACAGCAGATAGTGATTCATGACACCGAAGCTGATTTGTATATTGCGATTGATAAGGCAATCAAACGAGCCGAACAATTACTTGCCAAGCGCATAGGTCGTATCAAAGAACATGCCCACGTCAAGGTGCAAGATTTGGCCTATGACGATGGGGAAGAGTTGATTTCCAAGTAAAGCTTTACATTTTATTGATGGGAGACATGTCATGAGAACTTACCGTGTAAATAGCCCCGAAGCGATGGCGCGTATCGTGGCCTTATCAATGTTGGTCGATGGTGGCTTGGACCAATCAGAGCTGGACGTCATTAGTCGTTACGGCATCGTTGAACGATTAGGATTAAGTGACGAGGAGTTTGAAAAGATCGTGCACCACTTGTGCGAGGATATGTTGCAGTGTGCTGATGGTGCCCATTACGGACAAATAGAGATTTCTAATTCAGCCATAGACAGTATTCTCGCTGAAATTAAGGATCTGCAATTACGTAAGCAGATATTGCGAATTATGGTAGCCATCGTCGACGCAGACGATAGGCTGAGTGACGGTGAGGCAGTTCTGATCGAACGCGCATTGCAGTGTTGGACGCTTGATTTGGTGTCGATTAGCGACCTACTTCTTGAAGGGAATTTAGCCACTTTTGACAGTCCAACATCATCTCGGCAAGCGCATGGTCGAGATTACGCCTCAGCGAATAAGGCCTCAATTCTAGAAACTCACTATTAAACCTCTAGAGATCTAATTTGAGATCACTCGATGAAGTTAGATGGTTAATCTAAGTGGTGACATGCAGTGGTTGTGAAGTGAAACGTATGCCAAAAAAATTTTTAAGAAGGGTGCTCCCAAGTCGGGAGACGATAGAACGTATCCCGATTAGTCGCCGTTTTACCAGTCGGCTTAACCGACCCGGCCTGTGGGATGTTGAGCGAGAGCCGGTGGCCTTAGGTTTGGCGGTCGGTGTCCTGTGCGGTATGATCCCCGGTCCTTTGCAGATGCTTGCGGCAGTGACTTTAGCCTGCTTGTTGCGAGTGAATTTGCCTATGGCCTTAATTGGGACGTTTCTGACGAATCCTATTACCATTGTGCCTATCTATATGTTGGCTTATGGGATAGGGCAGAGTCTGAACGGTTCTGCTTATTGGCACGAACTACCAGCCATGCCGGTGACAGATTGGACCCAGCTAATTGAGAGTTTGCACGCATGGTTTGCATGGATGGCTACTCTTGGGTCGCCTTGGCTGTTGGGGATGCTGATTCTATCGCTCTCTTTGGCGGCTATTAGTTATTGTTGGGTGCAGTTGATCTGGCGTGGTTGTCGTTTCTGGAGTTTGCACTGTCTGCGAGTGCAAAGGCGCAATCGAATAACAAAGTTAAACAAGCTAATCATGTAGAATAAAACTGCGTAGCGCATTGGTTATGCAGACCCTAGAGATAAGGAACTCCAACTTGCCAGCATTGAATTTCAAGCACCTCCGATATTATTGGACAGTCGCTAAGACCGGTAGCATCGCTAAGGCGGCTGAAAAGTTGCATTTGACTGCACATGCGGTCAGTGGGCAGATCAACGAGTTCGAGCAGAGTCTCGGTGTGGAGTTATTCAAGAAAAATGGGCGCAATATTGAGTTGACTGATGCCGGTCGACGTATTCTCGTTTACGCCGACGATATCTTTAATTCAGGCGACCAGCTCCTCGATGCCTTACGTGATCACTTACAAGCGCGCCGTCGCACATTTCGTGTCGGTATCGCCGATACTGTCCCTAAGGTTATTGCTTATCGTTTATTGCAGCCTGCGATTGAATTGGAAGAACCGGTTCGCTTAAATTGTCGCGAAGGGCGGCTTGATCTCCTGTTGGCTGAATTAGCCTTGCATCGATTGGATGTCATTATTGCCGATAGACCGATGGGAAATCAGACCAGTATTCGCGCTTATAATCATTTGCTTGGAAAGTGTGGCTTAACCGTGTTTGGAACATCGGCATTAGCAAAGAAATTCAAGGGTGGTTTTCCAGCACGCTTGCAACATGCACCCTTCCTAATACCGGGTGAAGATGTTGCGGTGCAAGCTAAGATTCTAGGCTGGATGGAAGAGTGTCAATTGCGCCCGATTATCGTTGGTGAGTTTGACGATGGCGCATTAATGAAAGCCTTTGGTCGTGCAGGCGCAGGCTTCTTTCTGGCGCCAACTGCAATGAAGAAGGAAATCTGTTCACAACATAATGTCGTGGCCATAGGTGATGTTCCCAATATTGTTGAGGAAATTTACCTGATTACGATAGAGCGTCGCTTAAACGATCCCGCCATTCTTGCTATCAGTCAGGCAGCCAAGCACGACATCTTTGCGTAAGGCTAGACCCCGAAGGAACTTGTTCAGGTTTCTTGTATCAAACGCGCTTGCACTACTTTCTTGTATGCCACTTTGATCTATTCTGAGAGACTTCATGTACAAATATCCTTTGAGCGTCATGGCGCGCCATATCAGTGTTGCCTTGTTATTCAGCGTGAGTGTGGTCGCCTCAGCGCAAGATGCTACCTCCAAAAAAATCGTCGAAATCGGTCTACAAGATCCACAAGCGATGACCTGGTTAGATGTACTGACTAATCGCTTTGGTGGTCGTATGGTGGGTAGCGATAATTACACGCATGCGGCGCGTTGGACCAAAGAGCAATTGCAGCAATGGGGTATCCCTGCAGAATTAGAAGAAGCAGGCCAACAGCCAGTCGGTTTTAATCGCGGCCCATGGTTTGGCAAGATGACAGGCGCAACAGAGAGATCTCTGCGTTTTGGTACCCCAAGTTATACCGCCGGCACCAAAGGCGCACAGCGTGGCTTCGCAGTGCTAGGTCCTGCCAACGAAGCCGAAGCACAAGCTCGCATGGCCGAATTCAAAGGCGCTTGGGTTCTGATTCCTGGCGAGAGTCGAGGCATGGGACGCGACGGACGTAAAGAATACAAGCCCGATGCCGTGACTTTAAAGTTAATCGAGGCCGGTGCATTAGGCACAGTGCAATCGGGCAAAGAGCCACTGAGTTTGCTCGACGCCAAACCAACTAGCTGGGATAAATTACCGAATTTGCCGGACATTAAATTAACTGCCGCGCAATACACCGAGATTCAAGAGCAATTAAAAAAAGGTGAAAAGCCAGAACTCGAATTTGATATTCGTAATTGGTTTTATCCGGGCCCAGTCCCATTTCATAACGTCGTAGCACGGATTCAAGGTAGCGAAAAGCCTGACGAATACGTCGTGATCGGTGCCCATTTAGACAGCTTCGATAGTGCAACGGGCGCGGTAGACGACGGCTCTGGCGTGTCGCCGACGATAGAAGCGATGCGCTTGTTAGCCAAGGCGGGTGCCAAACCCAGACGCAGTATCGTTATGCTGGCGTCCGCGGGTGAAGAGCTAGGCATTTTGGGTGCTGCAGCCTACACCGAAAAATACGCTAAAAACATGGACAAAGTCGTCATGATGCTCAATCGCGACGGCGCGCCCGGTGCGGTCTCTGGCATCACTGTGCCCAGCGCATGGAAAGCGCCGTTTGAACGTGTCGCTAACAGTTTAAAAGGCGTGAATACCGAGTTCGGCTTCGAAGTAAAAACCAGCGATTACCCACGGGTACGTGCCGAAGCGCTTTCAGGTACGGATGCTTCAGCATTCTCCATGAAAGGTGTTCCCACGCCCTCTGCGAATAACAAAACCGATTTTAACTACGGTCGTACCTGGCACACTTTGCTTGATACTTACAATGAAGTGGTTCCCTATGCCAAAGCGCAGCAGCATTCTGCTATTGCGATTGCTTTGATGGCCTACGAAGTAGCGAATGCGCCCGAGTCTATGAGTCGTGAAGGCTACTACCTGCCGTCGGGCTTGTATGTAGAATTAGGGACCAATCAGGGCAACGTCTTGTTCGGATTGCATCCAGAATTGGCACCGGCCACGGTGGCACGTCTGATCGGTCAACTAGAAACTAATTTCAAACCACCCGCATTCAATCCCGGAGCGGCACGACCAAGTACGCCACCGCCCGCAATCGGACAAACAAAAATGGTCGATGGCAAATTGGGATTCAGCCTGAACGGCACTTGGCCTGATAGCGCTCTCAGCGAGTCGGTGAATACCTCACACAACCTGAAAGGCATGACGCTAGCCATCAACGCGCAAGGTCATTTGCTACTCAACGCTGCAGAGAGCGTGGTTCCAGCTGGCTTCATCACGATTGCACATCTCGTCGCTGGACAAGAGCTATTGAGTAAATTGGAAACCGCTGGAGAATTAAGACAGATAAGGGTGATACGGGTGGGTGCGGAAGCGAAGGCCTTTGTTGGGGAAGGGCAGCAGAAAAAATAAGTGTCGTATTGGGCTTGAACCCGCTGCAGTTTGAAATGAATTTCCTTGCAGGTTCCGGTCACAACCCCCTTCTCCCGCAGGCAGGAGAAGGGTAGGGGATGAGGGCGGTTCAGGCTCAATCATAAAGTTTTGCCAGCCCAAGCGGTCCGCCCTTTGTGAACATTACGTAAATTTACCTAATCTAAGTAAAGCGAAACCACGACGATTACGCGCGCGTCCTGCTTCCTCCAACCGAGCTTTTGAATCTGGCTTAATTTGCGCTTTGCCAGCACCGGCGGCTACGCTGACCTGTCCGGTTTAAAAAAGTAGAGAATGTTGAGTATTCTTGAATGTGTTGATGAATGCAAATCAACATGTAGCTAGCCATATTTTAGTTGACGCAGAAGATATCTTGATAAAATGAAAGCGCTTTACTATCACTTCCGCAAAATCTGACACGACGCTGAAGTCGACAGCCGCATAGACGTTTTATGAATTAATTACAGCTCTATCTCAAAACGCGAATGAACCAACTACTCCAACAGCTTAATTTCCTACGCGAGATTGACCGTCTAAAATCCGTCCTCCGACAATCACCTTTATTGGATCAAAGCCGCAAAGAGAACAGCGCCGAGCATTCCTGGCATTTGGCGATGTATGCCTTGCTCTTGCGTGATCACGCTGCGGGTGTAATTGATGTAGAACGTGTCATTAAAATGTTGCTCATCCATGACATTGTTGAAGTCGATGTGGGTGATACGCCTATCCATAGTGGCGCTTCGTCGCAAGATCAAGCTCTCCATGAGGCACAAGCCGCTGCGCGTTTGTTTGGCCTTTTACCCGAACCACAAGGTAGTGAACTGCTCGCTCTTTGGCATGAGTTTGAAGACGCGATGACCGAGGACGCCAAGTTCGCCAAAGCGCTTGATCGGGTGCAGCCTCTGCTAGTGAATGTCCACACTGAGGGCGGAACCTGGACAGAAAATGGGGTGACTTTAGAACAGGTTCTGCAACGTTACGGCTCGGTCATAGCACGCGGATCGCCGGCGCTGTGGCAGGTTTGTGAACAATTGGCGAGAGAATATTTTGCTGCTCAAAAGCTTGTATGACAAGTTAGCGAATTTCGGAGCGAACTAGTTTTGAAGATTGACAAGAGGAGAGCATGCCACAAAAATACCCACCACGATTACATGTCTTGCTGGCACGCGATGCAGCGACTGCCGTTGTCTTTCGTCGCGGGCCTTCACGTCAAGTTGCCGTCATTGGCTGGAATAGAGACGATGACACGTTTGAATTGGGGCAATGGTTGAAGGGGCGGATTTATGAGCGCCGTTCTGATTTGTCACCCGATGGACGACATCTGATCTATTTTGCGATGAATGGGCTTTGGTCATCTGAAGTCAAAGGATCTTGGACGGCGATTTCGCAGGCGCCGTTTCTAAAAGCGATGAGTTTGTATGCGAAAGGTGATTGCTGGCATGGTGGTGGCTTGTTTTTGTCGAACCAGAATTATTGGTTGAACGATGGTTACGGTCATGAAATCCAATTGAATGACAGTCGCTTTCAACGGGAATCTGAGTACCCTTGGCACGAGCACTATGGTGGCGAATGTTTGGGCGTTTACTACCTTCGTTTGCAACGCGATGGGTGGCAAAAGAAAGAGCCTATTTCTGATAGTAAATTTGGTGTAATCACGGTCTTTGAAAAGAGCATTCATGCGCACTGGATTTTACGTAAATTAGCGCACGCAACTTCGCAGTCGCCGTTTGGTCGAGGTGCTTATTTTGATACCCACGAATTATGTCATCAGAAGTCAGGGCAAGTGTTACAGCGCCCGGACTGGGAATGGGCAGATGTTGATCGTGATCGACTAGTATGGGCAGCGCATGGGATTCTGTATTCAGCGCAGTTTGGCGACGAGGGTTTGAGCGAGGAAAAAGTCTTGTTTGATTTTTCATCTTTGAGTTTTGAAAATCGGGAAGCACCTTATTAATTTTTTTGATTTGGAAAAATTTTAGATGGTACGTCGATCAAAATTACTTGTTGAACCCGGTATAGTTTTGCGTCATTTTGACGAAACTGGCGCTGAGGAATTGACACAGCAATGGCTAAATGTGTATGGGGTACTTCGTCATGGCGTCAATACTAAGGAATTTCTTTGGCATATTTTTAGTGGCGATCGCTATACAAGTCTCACAGGAGCGGCCGCCATAGCTCAATATCAGCAACAGCTTGCTGTTGAGTATGTGATTCTTTCGAACGATAGAAAAACGGCCTTCACTACTGATAAGTTACCGACCAAAGCGGCCTTTTCTGATTATTATGTGTTCCCTGTAAACTTAGCTTGGACTATGGCTTTTACGCATGAAAGTGGGTGGTTAGGGCCATACTTTGCAAAGCATGCAAACTACGAGAAATTGAACGAGGCCAATCTTCTGCAAATGAGAAAAACACAGGAATTAGTGCTTGCAAAAGCTAAGGGCTGGAGTTAGGTTTTATAAAAATTGTCTTTCGATAGGTGGGGAGTGTTTTGTGGAAGCCTCGATTGATAAGCGAAAGAGAAAAATGTAAATCTTGGCAGTCAAGGACGAAGAAACGGAGCGCCCTATTCCAACCGCTTGGCGCGAAGTGATCAAGGATATCGTACGTGCATTTGTGCGTCACGATTATCAACTCAGTTTTGGAATAAGCGGAGTCGCTTCGGTATCGCCTGAAATAGTAGAACAAATTGGACATTACATCCGCGACTACGGCGAAGTCTTAATTGAACTTCCCGACGAAACATGGGAAACATCGGTTTGTATTTGGCAAGGAAATCGATGGCGGGCCATCGTTGATCTTTGGACGGAGTCAGAAGGACGCAGTGATCTTGTGTTGAATCTCTTTGTGTCCGAAAAAGATCTTGGTGTCGAAATTGAAATCTACATGGTGTATGTACCTTAGTCAGCGCCAATGAAAACTTGAGACATAAGCCTCCACTATTGGCAAAGAGATTCCAATCTAATCTGTATCAATGCTGATGCCCAAGCCTCACGTCAATAGCCGGATGCCGCGCCACCAATCCCTTCAGCGCTTGTAAACTGCTCAGATTGCTAGCGTGATCGCGAGTGTAGTCACCTGGTTCTACCCCGTGTTCCCAGCCCCACAATGTATGCGAGGTATCGCCTACGATGAGTACAGGGCCTTGTGTGCTGCGTACCAGATAGGCGGTGCTGCCTTTGGTGTGACCAGGTACCGCAATTGCAAAGACGCTGCCGTCGCCAAAAATATCGATGACCGAGCGGCTGCTTGCGGCAGAGTCTACTTGGTCAAACGCCCATTCTTGCAAGGGTGCCCGATTGGCGAGTAATTGATCGGTGGCGGGGCGCACGACCATGTTGAGCCAGTAGGTTTCTTTGCTTTCACCCGCTCCCGTATAAACTGGGACAGAAGTCGGAACATCGGGTAAACCACTAATGTGATCGAGATGTAAATGCGTGAGAAATACACCGGACAATTCTTGCGGCAGTTTGGCCAAAATAGTGGACGTGCTGGTTTTTACCTGCATTTTTTCTAGTTGCATACCTTTGCGCAGCATCCAGTTAAAACCAAAATTTGCCGGATCTGCTACCAGTTTTGCCGAGACGCCAGTATCGATTAAAAAGTAGCCACACTGAGGATGTTTAATCACATAGGTGAAGATTTGTATCGCTTCGTCCTTATCCTTGAGTTGCGCCTGACGTGCTTGTGGACTATCTAAATTGATCAGCCCAGACAGCGGTACAGACCAGTTCGCAGCGGCGACAGCTTCAAGGTCGATAGTGCCGGGTTGCTCTATCAATGCTTCCATAGCGGCCAGTGTGCTGGCCTTACCTAATTTCGATGTTGCGCTAGGATGATTGCTGCTAGTGCAGGCCTGCAGGGTGAACAAGGAAACGAGTGTCAGACTGAGTGCGAACTTATTCATGTTTGCTTTTTGACGGGCATAAAACTCCCGCTAGCCTTTCCCAAGCCAAATAAGGGCATATTGACGTAGATATTGCTGTGACTGCCGGCTTTGATTTGATAGCTTTCATGCCAGATCCCTACCGCTGTGTTGCCATCAGAGGCTTGTTGAAACGCGCGCCAGGCGGGCAGGTGTTGGCGTTCTTTGCTTCTGGCGTAAGCGTGCAAGTGTTCAAGCGAACGCCAGTACTGTACCGTGATAATCGTGCGGCCAAACCAGGCGTCAGCATGTAAAAGCCCAAGTTCCGGTTGCGCGTACAATTCGGTCAGCATTCTGGGCATGGCACGTGCTACTGGCAGCCAGCGATGAATTTGTAATGGCTTATTGATGCGCATGCCGATCAGAAATAAGACAAAATCGCCTTCTAACTCCGCTTTCATACGATGTGGATAAATCATTTGGGGGCCTCTTAGTTGAATAGTCAAGCTAGTGTCGCATATCCAAATATCTGCGACAATTGCCTAAATTTTGATGTATCCATCCGAATTTAAATTAATGGTCGCAGTTTTTGGGCTAGAAATCAGATACTAAGAGGTGTCTATGGGCTTACGTTGGGATGACGTCAAACTATTTGTGACCGTCGTTGAACAAGGCAGTTTGAGTGCGGCAGCACGGGTTTTACGACTTGGACAACCGACCTTGAGTCGCCGTATCGGTGAGCTGGAGGAGGCGATAGGCGAAAATTTGTTTGAGCGCGCCAGTCACGGCGTGACATTGACACAAGCCGGTGAAAAACTACTGCCCGCTGCGCAAAGAATGGCCGAATGGGCGCATCAGGCCGAGCAAAATATTAGCCAAAAGACGCATCTACCCGAAGGCAAAATCCGCATTGCTGCGCCGCCCGGGATTGCATTCGACTTGCTGGCGCCTTTAAGCAAACGCTTACAGATGCTATATCCCAAGTTATATATGGAGGTCTTGTCAGGCGTAGAAACTTTAAACCTGGGACGAGGCGAAGCCGATATCTCCTTACGCACGGCAGCGCCGAATGACGAGGATCTCATCTGTCTGGATCAAGTACACGTCCGCATTCGCGTTTATGCCGCCCCCAGTTATGCCGCCGAAGTAGGGAAAAGCCCCAAGCCCGAAGACCTAAATTGGATCTGTTGGGCCGAGTCGCATGATCACCTGTACGTGAATCAATGTCTGCGCGCCTTGATTTCGAATTTTCGGCCAGCCTTCACCTCAGACGATTTCAATGTTCAGGTCGCTGCTTGTCGTGCAGGTCTAGGAGCGATGCCCTTAGCCAAAGCGCCACACATGTATTCCGTGATCAATGAACTGACTGAACTTGATCTGGATTTGGGGCCAGACGCGGCGGGTAGTTTGTATTTGGTGGTACACAAGCGCCATCGTTATTTGCCTAAGGTCCAATGTGTCACGGAGATCATTAGCGCTGCGTTTGAAGAACTTAGACAAACGCTCAATCGTCCTTAGCGCTGATGTCATTGATCTTTTTTTGCCGGCATAAGCAGGCGCTCAATCACACCCGTTGCCGCATCCAAAGAATCACGGGCAATATTCACGCTGCGCGACACGCCCAAGTGTTGGCGTTGATCTTGCAGCCATTGTCTCGCGCAACTTTGTCCGAGGCCGCGTAGTTGGTAGATCGCGAGTTCAATTTTGAAGTGCAAGCGTATTTTTGAAGAATACCTGATTGGGTGTCAGGTATCCTAGTCTTTTTCTT